>CANCKV010000070.1 GCA_947378615.1 Chitinophagaceae bacterium
ATAAAACTAGTAGCATCAAAAGCAGTAAAAATGAAACAACACGAAGGATTGATAACTCTGACACTTCCAAAAGGAGAGGAGGCAATACTCTATACAGGAACAAAGCCTTCCACTTTCGAGGTTGCGCCTATTCAATTCAAGAAAGAGGCATGTAATAGTTGGGGAGTAAAGTAAGAAGTAGGTGATAAGTTGTAAGTATTAAGTTGTAAAGAAACCCTAGGAACGACATCATTCAAAGTTCTATTAATGTTTTATATTTATAGGTCGTTCCTACGGAACTAAATCCACTCTTTATTTATGCTTTCCTTCCAATATTTCCTTCATTCGGGACTTTGCCTAATTATATAATCAATTGACTCAACCAATTTCAATTTAGTTTTGAAATTAAAAATGAATTGGGTTATAAAACAAAATTATTCCTAACCATGATGAAAAGGCAATAAGTCGGGCAATTCATCGTAATGACACTTTTCTAATGGGTTCGTAGATGTTCTAAAGTCTTTACTAATATTCCAAGCGTTTAGCACGGAACTTTCCATTTGAAATGAGGCAATTGCTTTTATTCTAGATTCAGATAAATCCTTATTTATCCATTCTTCTGCTAAATCCATAGTTAGTAGTGTAGGCATTCTTTTTTTTGTATTATGAATTTGTGTCATTAAAGAATTTGCTTCTGTAGTAACAATAGAAAATGAATCAATTATTTCTCCTGTACTGAAATCAACTGTAGGTTGATAGATGCCTGCCATCATCATAAGTGGTAATTCCTTTTCTGTGCCTAATGTTATATAGTACGGATAGGTAATTGCCTTTTTTGCTCCTTCAGGTTGATAATGTCGCCATTCATAAAAGCCTGAAGAAAGAATCAAGCATCTACGATTCAATGCCGCCTCTCGAAACATCTTGCTTTCTAACAAGCGTTCTGAAGTCGCATTTAATGTGTTGAACTTTTTTCGACTCTCTTTGAGTGACTCAATACTCTTAATCCAATAAGGAACAAATTCCCAATGACCCATTTCAAGCTGCCAATCGTCGTCTCCCTTTGCCTTTATGATTGGCCAATTTTTATACTCAAATCCATTCTGCATTTTTCTTTCCAAATCAATCAATGCCTTCTCCTTTTCCCTGAGGATTATTTTCTTCGTTTTTTTTATAAATACACTATTGTAGTTGCACATTGAAGTTGTTTTAATTCTCAAATAAATGAATTAAAATGATATGATGGAAATTTTGAGAGGGAAATATTCGGTTTAAGGGATAACAAAGAGTCTGCAAGTTGATATTATTAATTTTTATAAATGTTTCAGTCGTATCAATCGTCTTCGAAGCGAAGTGGGGGAGTTTTTAATTTAGCAATTACACAATTTTCTAATTATCATAAAATCAATCCATTAGATATTATTTTTTATTAATAATAGGATAGTTTCAGATATAATTTATAAATTGCACATATATTATTTTATTTGTAACATAATTCATTAGTTTAACGCTCATTAAATGAGGAAGAAAACTGCTGTCACTAAGATAGATTCAAAAGCAAACATACAATACGTTTCAAAGCCTTTTGAGACGTATTTGTCATTAATCCTACCTAATAATATTGGACAAAATTTACTTGAATTCAATAATCAAGAAACGAAAAGCATACTTAGCAACTATATAGACCTTGTTTTTAGTTCGGATTCCCCAATTGAAGAAATACTTGAACTTTACGAATTTAAGGTTCGGATTTCAGGGCATTGTTTTGATGGTGAATATGCTATTATCTATTGGAATGATATTACTGAAAAGGCCATATTAAATGAAAATACTACACCGTTATTTTCAGCAACAAAATATCATGAAATTTCTTTAAACAGATTCACTAACAATCTTCCTTTAGCAGTTTTTGAAATCAAACTATTCCGTGATGGAAGTTTTGAATTTGGTTTTGTAAATGAAGAAATGAATACATTCTTTCCTGAATTTGAAAGAGAGGCTGTAAATGCAAATAATAGCCTATTATTTTCAAGGGTTCATCCTGAGGACAAGGAGAAACTAATTGAATCTATCAGAAATGTATTTAAGAATAATATTTGGGACATTGAATATCGAATAATTGATAGAGGGATGACAAGATGGATAAAGGGATATGGAAGACCTGAAAAAGATATATCATCAAATCAAAATTTCATTACAGTTTGTACTTACCTTGATGATATCACTGCGTCAAAAATAATATCTGAACAACTTAAGCTAGTCAACTTTACTTTTAGGAATGCCGCCACTCCCATGAGTTTTATCAAAAAAGATGGAACTTTCTATGACTTTAATGATGCAACTTGTAGTTTATTAGGCTTCACAAGAGAAGAGTATTTTAACCTTACAATTCTTGATATCAACCCATTTTTGAATTTGAATTCATGGAACAATAGATGGAACGACATCAAAGAAGGTAAGAATGTAACCATTATTACCAAACACCGTAAAAAGGACGGAACATTGATTGATGTTGAAATTAAAGCAAACATTATTCAGTATGGCGACTTAGAAATTAATTGTGCCTTTTATACAGATATTACAGAAAAGAAAAAGATTGAGGAAAGATTAGGTTTGGTAAATTTTGTTTTTGAAAAAACAAATATCGCCATCATCATTGCAAATAAAGATTCTACTTTTTATGACTTAAATGAAGCTGCTTTAATAATGCATGGCTATACAAGAGAAGAAATGCTAGACTTTAAAGTTGGGAATCTAGTAATAGGCTATGAAGAAAAAAATTGGGATGATGCATATTCTCAAGTTTGGAATTATCTTAAGGCAAATAAATCATTTGAAACTATTACACAACATAAGCGAAAGGATGGCAGTATTATAGACGTAGAAATTAGGGCAAACTATATAAAGTATGGAGACCTAGAATTGAATTGTTCTTTTATAACTGATATTTCTGAAAAGAAAAAGCTTGAAGAACAATTAAAGCTTGTCGATTACTCTTTTAGAAATGCTGCAACAACCATACAATTGATTAATAAGGATGGTTCATTTTATGATTTTAATGATGCGGCACATAATTTAATTGGTTATTCTAGAGAGGAATATCAAAAACTTTCTATTCCTGAGTTTGCTGTTGACTATAACAAGGATTATTGGCCTATACATTGGAATGAACTTAAAAAAGTTGGTACCCTTACTTTTGAGTCTGTTTTGAGAAAAAAAGATAAATCATTGATTAATGTGGAGATAAGAGCGAATTATATTAATTACGGAAATCTCGAATTGAATTATGCTTTTGTAACCGACATTACAGATAAGAAAAGGATAGAAGAAGCTTTGAAAAAAAGCAATGAACGGTATGAATTTGCCACTCTTGCCACTTCTGATGTAATTTGGGAAACTGATTTAGAAAATAATACCCTATTCTTAAGTAACAATTTTACCTTGGTTTTTGGACATAAGGTGAATGGTATTCAACCCCTTGAAAATAATATTTGGCGACAGAATGTTCATTCTGATGATTTAATTCGTATTCAACAATCAGAAGCTGAAATTATAAAATCTGGACAAGATAGATGGCAAGGAGAATATAGACTGAAAAAATCGGACGGCACTTATGCCCAAATATTTGACAGAAGTTTTGCCATCAAAAATGAGGAAGGAAAAGTTGTTCGGCTCATTGGTGCAATGGAGGATATCACACTTAAAAGACAAGAAGAGGAAAAGCTAAAACTGTTTGAAACGGTGATTCTCAATACAACAGAAGCAATCATTATTAGAGAAACCAAGAAAAGCAATAAGAGTATTCTTCCAATAGTGTATGTCAATGATGCATTCACCAAAATGACAGGCTATCACCTTAATGAGATAAAAGGAAAGTCACTCAACTTTTTGAGCGGTCCGTTGACACAAAAGGATGAACAGGCAAAACTGAAAGATGCTATCAACAACTTTCAGTCTGGCAGCATGGAAGTAATTAATTACAAGAAGAATGGTGAAACATTTTGGGCGAGTATTTCTACATTTCCTGTAGCCAATAATAAAGGAGTATATACTCATTGGGTATCTATTCAAAGAGATATTACGGTAAAAAAAGAAGCAGAGAAAGAAAGAGAAAAATTATTGGGCGAATTGCTAATCAATAATAAGGAACTTAGACAGTTCAGCTATATCACTACGCATAATCTGAGAGCCCCCCTAACAAATTTAGTTTCAATTTGTAGGTTACTAAAAACTGAATCTATTCAAGATTCACTGACTCTGCAGTTGATTGATGCTTTCAAAACCTCAACAACTCATTTGAATGACACCTTAAATGATTTGATTAATATTCTGATTATAAAAGAAAATCCCAATATTTCGGTCGGACAACAAAGTTTGAAGTTAGTTTTTGATAAGGTGATTCAATCCATTTCAAATACTGTTTTTACAAAGAAAGCTACCATTGATGCTGATTTTTCACATGCTGAAACAGTCTCATTTAATAAAGCCTATCTTGAAAGTATATTCTTGAATCTATTGACAAACTCTTTCAAATATGCTCATCCTGATAGAAATCCTTTTATAAAGATAGACACAAAAAAAACTAAGGAAGGTACTATCAAATTGATTTATTCTGACAATGGTATTGGGATGAATATGGAACAAGTCAAGGATAGAATATTTGGTTTGTATCAAAGATTTCACAGTAATACAGATAGTAAAGGAATTGGATTGTATCTGATTCATTCTCAGATTACAGCTTTGGGGGGAACAATTGAGGTTGAAAGTGAGATGAATGTGGGTACAATATTCATAATAACTTTTAGAGTTAGACAATAGTTGAATGGTTACTACTCAGGAGGTATTACCACAACGAAAAATAATGAATAACAACTAACTCAAAGAATTCTTTTAAATAATTGGCAGTAAGTATCTGACCTATTTTCGAATCCTTATGTTTCTTTGTTCATTCTCTATTGTCATTGTTGTAAACTCTCTTGAGTAGTAACTTACAATGCGAAAAAAATGCAACTCATTTTTAGATGTAAAAAGGTTAATTCAAACAAACATTTTACACTTCCTTTACCAAAAAATTCTTTGCAATTTTTATTTGTTCAAAATCGAAAGGTTTTTCAAGTAAGCATACAACTCTAGCGTCATTTGTTGCCTTTAATTTATCATCCGGATTAATACTTGATGTTAATATGAAGATATGAACCTTCTTCAGGTACTCAGGAAATTTAGATTCAAAATAATCTAAGAATTCCCACCCTCCCATAACAGGCATCTGAATATCTAACAATAAGATTTGTGGAAAATTTTCAATTGGTTCTTCCCCACTTTTGATTCTTTCAAAAAAACTGATTGCCTGTCTGCCACTCGTTACTTGAAGCATCTGTTCACAAAAACCAGATTCTTTTAAATAGATTTCATTTAACTGTTGTGTGAACCTGTCATCTTCGATGGATAAAATCGTTTTAATCATTTATTTTCTTTTAAAATTTATATAAAATTTACTTCCTTTATTTACCTCACTTGTCACGGTAATAGTACCGCCTAAAACTGCTAATTGCTCATGTACTAAATAAAGACCAATCCCCTTTCCATCAGTATGTTCATGAAACCGCTGATTTAATCCAAAGATTCTATCTTTAATCAGATTCATATCCATTCCAATACCATTGTCAGAAAAAATTAACTGTATATTATTCGAATCAACCACAGTTGATTTTATGAAAATCTCAGGCTGTTTCAAAGGGTCTGAATATTTAATCGCATTTGCAATAAGGTTCTGAAATATACTTTCTAAATATTCTACATTGAAATCAACTTCATTTATTCTTGAAAAATCAGAAGTAATCAAACAACAAGTATTTGCAATCAAATGCGAGTTTTTTGACTTTACTTTCTCTAGCATATTTGATAAGCTAAGTTTTTCAACTGCCACATTCTTATTGTCATGAATCAACAATGCATTGAGTAAAGTGTTCAACGTGTCATTCAAATCCAAAGTAGATTTTTTGAAAATCTCAACGAGCGTTCTAGTGAGGGGATTTCGAATTGTATCCCCTTTTATTATCCTGCTAGCAGAAAGTAAATTAGTTAATGGAGCTCTTAGATTGTGTGTTGTGATATAGCTAAATTGCCTTAACTTTTTGTTTTTTGCAATCAATTCTTCTAATATCTTTTCTTTCTCTATTTCTATCATCTTTTGATGTGTAATATCCCTTTGAACACCAATAAAATGCGTAACCTCCCCTTTTTTATTTGCTACAGGATTGATTTGGGCATTAATCCAAACTATTTCTCCATTCTTCTTTTTATTAATTAATTCTACCTCACATGATTCCAAGTTTTTAATTGCATGCCTCATCTTATTTAGTTCATTCTCAGCAGTATGCCCTGATTGCAGAATTCGAGGATTCTTACCAATTACTTCTTCACTAGTATAACCTGTCAATTTTGTAAATGCCTCATTTACGTAGATAATAATTGGGTTTAAATGATCCCCTATATTAGTATCTGTAATAATAACCGAATCATTCGTATTGACAATAACAGATTCCAATAATCTCAATCGTTCTTCTTCTTCCACTCTTTGTGAAATATCTGAAAAAAAGGAAAAAACCAATTCATTACCCTCATACAAAATAAAATTTGTGATTATTTCGACAGGGATTATTGTACCATCCTTTTTTTTATTAATCGTATTAACCGTCATTCGGCCCTCTTTCTTCAGCTCTTCCCAATGCGACGGCCATTTATCCGCATTGTAAAATGGATCAATATCATGAATGTGTAATGTTTTATAGTCTTCCTCCGTGTAGCCTAATATAGCTTGTGCAGCAGGATTGTATTTAAAGACACCTCCGTCTTTTGTTAAAATATGAATAGCAGTATGTAGATGCTTGAAAGAAAAGTCGGCTAATTTAATTTCATTTTCAAGTTTATTTTTTTCAGTCAAATCGAAGATATAGGCACAAACCAATTCTTTCTCTTCATAATGAATCAGATTACTGACGATAAGCACATCAAAAAGACTTCCATCTTTCTTTCGATGAATTGTTTGTATTGTACTTGTCTTATTGTTTTTAATCCATGACCAATACTCATTCCATTTTTCCGTTTCATAAAACGGATCAAAGTCATGAATCTTCAAACTCATCAACTCTGCCCTTGAATATCCAAGACTATTATTAGCGGCATCATTGAAATCGTAAAAGGAGGCATCCTTGTTAACATAATAGATAGGTGTAACTGCATTCCTAAACGAAAATTCTAATAAAGCAGAATGACTAGAAAGCTTTTTTTTGTCGGATATGTCCTTCAAATATGCCCGCAATGTGTAGGAGTCACTTTCATCTATTTTTGAAAAGTGTCCTGCCCCTATAAACCATTTTATTTCATTGTCAACATAGATTCGAAACTCACAGGACCAAGTCTTTGAGCTATCAATATTTGAAAGAGAGTGGATGAAATACTCTTTGTCTGCATAATTCAAACTTGAAAACACAATTCGAATATCTACATTTCTATCTCGTATATCAATTCTTGGAAACAACGACATCATTTCGTTGTTTGCATACTCAAATGAAAAGTTTTCATAAGGCAAAATTGACAATTCAAAAATGGGCAAAGACATGCCATCTATAAAATCTAACGATATTGAATTCTGTAGTTCACTAATTGCTATAGTCTTCTCACTATTACTTTCATTCAATTGAATTGAATGAGTTAAAAGTCTTGATGGAGTTGTTTCAGTTTGAGGAATAACCTGCCAACAAATGTTTGATGTATTCGGTTGACTACTCAACACCGTAATTTGAAATTGATACCCGTCTATACTTTGAATGAAGGAACAAGGAGAACCAATAGAAAATAATTTTTCTTTATTTTGCTTAAAAAAATTGGAAGTGGTTACATGATTCAGCTCAAATAAATTGTCGCCAACTTTTGGAAGAAATGGAGCGTAATTGGACTGTAAAGAACCTTGAATAGCGGTAACTATTCCAGAATTCTTTATTTCCGTGACATAGATTTCTTGTATCATTTTGAGCTTTTGATTCCTAAAAAAGCGGAAGATATTATAAAGATAATTACAAAGAATTAGTTTGTAAAACATAGTCGTATAATTGAAATAAATCGTCTCGGAAAAATAATTTTTATGATTATTGTCACCATTTATTTAAAATATAAATAAGTCTAGGAGACAAGTTTTCTTAAATCCACACATCATTTTATTTTAACCACATGTCTTATTTGCTTTTCTTTATATGCGGCATTATATTTCGATTAGCTATTCCAATCCACATATTAGCGGAATTCTGTGAGATGCATTAATGGAATATTGTACATGCAGTATTCTTATTACTGTTTCACCTGTTTACTGTCTAAGTTTTATTGCAATAGATACCAATTATGCCTTTTATTTATCAATGATATGATAGTCAGTAGATTTTCCATGTATTTCAATCCTAAATTTATCTTTATCAACATTATATAATCAATTACTAATCTTATTTCACACAGTATTCATCAAATATTTATAATTAAAATTATTTTTTTTCAGTTTGCATTCCATCATTCTAAGTATTAAAATAAAGTAGATGATTAAAATACAATCATAGTCGGTTTATCATTGTATTATTGTCAACTATCAATGAATAATGGGGAATGATTGTATGCAAATGGTACATTAACGATGTATTTGGTGCGTGATTGATGATTTACGTTGTGTGATTGCATTCAAATCATATATGAAGGATGTATCTAGAACATGATAGATGAATTGTAGAACATGATTGTATGCAAACGTTATTTGAAGGACATTTCTTTATGCGGTTTGAATAGCAAAAAGTAAATAAAACGAATCAATGGTTGAAAATAGGGATGATAAGTGTTGTATGCACGGTATATTGGTAGAAATTTCAATAATAAGATTGTCTAAAGTAATACTAGGAACGATATACCGCTAAAAATTTGTAGATGTAACACTGAAGAGGGTAGTGAAATGAAAACTGTTGTTGGGACAGGAGTAGTCACATGTTATTTAAAGTGCCCATTTATTTTTAGAAAAATACAAACTTGAAATTAATTGTTCGCAGATTTAAAATTGTATGATGCTATCGAAAAGTATATTTGTAATAAGCAGTAAATTAATAACAAAAATGAAATTATTATTAGAAATAAAAGATGAGAAGGCAGACTTTGTAATGGAATTATTACAAAACTTTTCTTTTGTAAAATCTAAACCTCTTTCACCATACAAAACAGAAGTATTAGAAGGAATAAAAGAAGCAGTTGATGAAATGCAACTTATTAAAGCAGGAAAGCTAGAAGGAAGAATTGCCAAAGAATTATTCAATGAATTATGAAGTAATCAGCATTCCCGCCTTTGAAAAGCACCTAAATAAACTTGCTAAGAAGTATTCATCCCTGAAGTCAGCATATATTACTCTTGTTGAAAGTCTTGAAAAGGATGCCAAAATAAGAACCTCTATTGGCAACAATTGTTTTAAAATTAGACTGTCAATTGCCTCAAAAGGTGTTGGGAAAAGAGGAGGGGCAAGGGTTATTACTTGCGTTCATATAGAAAATGATAGCGTTTATTTGTTATCAATTTATGATAAATCTGAAAAGGAAAATATTAGCTCAAAGGAATTGCTTGATTTACTAAAATGGATTCCCAATTTCTAACACTAAAATTCAAAACTAGTAGGTTTATGAATTCCAATATTAAGAGAACCCGATATTTTTAACCTCCCTTTTAGCTTTTTGATAAAGCCATTCTCTTACATTTACTAATAAAATGATTATTCCCATGTTTTTAAGAAGATTCCTTGCCGTTAGCGTTCTACTATTCATTGGTACGCTTGTGTTTTCCCAAAATAATGATGCACTTTTTAGTAAGAAATGGAAAGAGATTGATTCGTTGATTTCTAAACAAAATCAATCGAAAACAGCTTTGCAAAAGGTGAATAATCTTTTAGAATTAGCCACTCAAA
>CANCKV010000071.1 GCA_947378615.1 Chitinophagaceae bacterium
GAACCCAATTTAAAGTACTTGGATTTTGATAAGGACCGCAAATATGCAGAACCGCCTACCTTATTCGACGATTATGGCAATAGTCGTGGCAAAGCATGGAAAGACCAATTTATGACAATTGCCAAGGTCTTCAGTGATGAGGACATGAAATTGAAACCACCTACTGATTTGAATGAAGAACAGTTAAAAGAGTGGAACAAATACTATGAACCACGAAATGCAGCTTATAGGGCTTCAAAAATGACAAGTAAGGATAGTATCCGTTGGCGATATCAACGTTATATGCACGATTATTTGGGCTCAATAATGTCGGTAGATGAAAGTGTGGGAAAGATTTTGGATTATCTTCAAAAGGAAGGATTGGATAAGAATACCATCGTCATTTATTCGAGCGACCAAGGCTTCTTCTTAGGCGAACATGGTTGGTTTGATAAGCGTTGGATATTGGAAGAGTCATTGCGAACACCATTTTTATGTCGTTGGCCTGCAGTTGTAAAAGCAGGAAGTAAAAATGAAAAGATGGTTTCCTTATTAGATGTGGCGGAGACTTTTGTTGAGGTGGCAGGGATACCAAAGCCTGCGGATATGCAGGGAAAAAGCCTCGTTCCATTGTTAAAAGGGGAGAATCCAAAGGATTGGCGTTCAAGTTTCTACTACCACTATTACGAATATCCTAAATCGCATCGGGTACGTCCACATTATGGGGTGATAACGGATAGGTATAAGTTGGTTCATTTCTACAAACCCGATTTGGATGAATGGGAATTGTACGATTTAAAGGAGAATCCTAGAGAGACAATTAATTATATCAATAAGCCTTCTTATGCTAAAACTATTGCGAAGTTGAGAGTGGAGTTAGCTAGGCTAGAGAAGGAATTGAAAGTACCCTCAATCAGCGAAGAACCTCGTTCTGATTATGGTAGTCTGCCCTTCGATGACCGTTCTATGATGCAACCGAACAATCAGAAAAAGAAAGGGGGACAGTGAAGTCCCCTTTCTCTAGATGTATCATCAGTCTCTTCAATAATAATTGGAAAAGAGAAAAAAGTCTGTAGCGTATGTATTTATCAGGTCCTGATAAGATTGAGGATAATTAGGATGCTAATCAAAATTTATTTTATACTAAATAGGAAAGTAAGTGGGGCATGTTGGGAGTGAGAAAAAGTGTAAGTGTTGTAATTAAAGCAGGGGGAGTTTTCTAATAAACATCGATGCGCTTGTATAATATAGTAGTCAGATCACAGCATCAGTATGCTACTTTTCTAGCTATCATCATTTGATTTATAAAAAGTTGACTGTGTTGCAAAAGAACTTGTTTGGCATTTCACTATGCAAGGAAATAATGGACAACATGTTGAAAAAGTCAATATAAATAGCACAAATTGTCAATAAAATGATTCAGGCTCGAATCTAGAAAGAAAAGGTAAACGGTAGTGATGAAACTGTTGCACATATCAATAGAAAAGCTAGTTTTTGTAGCTCACTTCTTTTGAGTCAGTAAATGAGTCAAAAGAACCTTAAAAACAGTAAAAATATCGAAAACTATTTTGTAAATCTGATTAGTTCTTTTTACGGAATGTAATGATAACTCATTGTTAATCATAAAAAAGGCTCAGATTTCTCTGAGCCTATGATGGTGGTGTGAGCCGGGATCGAACCGGCGACACAAGGATTTTCAGTCCTTTGCTCTACCGACTGAGCTACCGCACCATCCTTTAATGGGGTGCAAATATAGGGAGCTGAATTGAAATAGCCAACTTATTTCTTTGAAAATTTAAAATAAATATTTTTTACTGCTTTATTTCAATCGATTCAACTCAACAGTAATTTATTACATATTAAATTTACCTATTGTATTAGTTTAAAACAATTCTTCAAAATACTTATTTCTAAGTCTGATGTAGTTTTTGTCGGCTCCCCATCAATATGAAGTGGCGCTAATTTTAAATTTTTGATGGATAAACCAGATGTTTGAAAATATAATACATTCTTCGTGCTAATATCATCCACTAACTCTTGAAGTTTATTGTTGCCCCTTATTTGACGTAATACAGCAAAAGGCAATTTCGTTTTACTCATCTTCTGTACAATCACAATATCCAATAAACCATCACTCAGATTTGCCATCGGGGCAATTGTCACGTTATTGCCAAATTGATTCCCGTTTGCAATACTGATGAAATAAGACTCAGTGAAAAATTTAAAGTCATCAACGGTCACTTCAAATTGGTAAGGCTGTGCTTTAAAGAAGTTCAGTAGGCTTTGATGTGTATAAGTCAATAGTCCTCTTGAACTGCTTGTAGCAAAATCCTGTGCAACTTGTGCATCGAATCCAATGCCACTCAACATACACGAAAAATGATTGTTGACCATAAAGGCATCAATCATTACAGGACTACCTTCGAACAAATAATTAACTGCATCTTTTGGCTTTTTAGGTATGCCCGCTGCTAATGCAAGCCCATTTCCAGAACCAATCGGAATGATTCCAAAGTTTACATCAACGGAATTATAGAGAGCACTTACAACCTGATTGACAGTTCCATCACCCCCAACAATAACTACATCAGTTATATTTTCTGCAATGATTTTGTCTTTTAGAAAGTCATAGTTACCACTTGCATTTGTAGGCATTATTTCGAAATGAACATTCTTGCTCTTTGTAACCTCTGCAATCATTTCTCTAATGTCATCTTTCTTTTGTATGCCTGAAATTGGATTAATTAGGTAAATTATTTTTCTTTCCATGTATTGTTACTTAAAATAAGAATGACCAAAAGCCTGTTGCATTAATGAAATTTTGATATGCCATGTTCATTCCTACTTTAAATGATTATTTCCCAAAAATAGGAGGCTCAAAAGTAAAATATTGAAAACTATGCATCTAAATAGTCCCATTATTTTAAATATCAAATCATTTTTATCAGTAGTGTCTGAAACTTAATTATGACAAACAATCCGCAAATGTATAACTAAAACAATTATGTCAATACTCCATATCTTTAAGAGCCTTTGCCCTAAACCAAGTTATCGATACGACTAATAATGTCATGCACCCTCCAAAAACTACAGAGGGAATCACTCCCATCATTTTCGCTGCTACACCACTTTCAAATTGACCGAATTCATTGCTACTATTAATAAACATGGAATTTACACTTAATACCCTCCCGCGCATATTGTCGGGAGTTTTCAATTGCACGATTGTGCCTCTAATAATCATGCTGATGCCATCTAATATTCCACTCATTAAGAGTGCTACAAAAGAAATCCAGAATATTTTAGATAAAGCAAATATGATGATAGAAACGCCAAATCCTGCAATTACATACATTAATTTTTTCCCTTGTTTTGTATTGATAGGGAAGAACGTAAGGCTAATAATGACTACTACTGAACCAATGTCTGCTGCTGCATTCAGCCATCCGAATCCTATAGCCCCCACACTTAATATATCTCTAGCAAAGACAGGTATCATCGCTACAGCCCCCCCAAATAATACAGCAAACAAATCGAGGGATAATGCACCTAATAATTCTTTTGTTTTGAACACATAATCGAGACCTTCCTTCACACTTTCCAATGTTTTTTTCTCACTTAATTGGTTGAGAGAAGGTTTTGCAGGAAGATTCATTAATAAACAAAATCCTGCTACAGTTAGAGTAGCAACGACAATTAATGTTCCAGTATTTCCAAGCCCTACTATTAGGAATCCGACTCCCGCATGGCCAAGTACAGAAGCGGATAGCCAAGCTCCTTGATTCCAAGTCACTGCATTTTGTAAAATACTTTTTGGAACTGTAGTTGGCATAATAGCATTAAAAACAGGACTAGTAAAAGACCTTAAGATGCCTGTGAAAAAAATGATTATATAAATTAGGAACACTATGATATGATTACTCAGCATTTCTATTGAGATCTTCGTTGATAATGCGATTAACATCAGGACTGCACCAAAATAAAGGGCAACACCTGTTAGCATCAGCTTCCTTTTTTCGCTAATATCAATTACATGTCCAGCATAAAGGGCAAGTGTTACAGCGGGAATTACTTCACTAAGTCCAATTAAGCCTATTGCAAATGGTTCATTTGTAAGTTCATATACCCACCATCCAACTAAAGTTCCTAACATTCGCAAGCCCATAATAAATAAGAAACGACCTAAAAGAAAGTTCCTGAATTCAGAAACTTTAGGTGCTGCGAATGCGTCATGTTTCGTCATAATTAAGTGTAATGTTGAAAATAAATCGGTAAAATAAATAATTATGAGTGATGAAATGTATTATTTGAGAATGTGCTATCTATTTTTTTACTAATTCGCCCATACGTTTCAATCGCCTTATTAGGGAAGTGTATAATACGTATTCAACGATGTGTCTTCACTTTCTAATGCGTCCAAAACCACTTTGAAATGTGCAGGATTACCTAAAAAGTCAGCATTTGTAGCATCAATGAAAATTGTTTTGATGCCATGTTCTTTAATGTAGCTATTATATGTTTCCTGGATTTTCAGTAGATAATCATCAGGGATATGTTGCTCATATAACCTGTTTCTTTTTTTTATATTTGCTTGTAATTTCCAAATTGGAGCTTGTAAGAAAATTAAGACCTCAGGAAAAATAATCTGTTGATCAATGATGTCAAAAAGACGTTGATACAACCGAAACTCTTCTTCTGGCAGTGTTACTTTTGCAAATAACAGACATTTTGTAAATAAATAATCAGAAATTGTGATGTGCTGAAATAAATCCTTTGTGTGTAGCAATTCCTTCATTTGTTTAAAACGTTCTGCCATAAAAAACAGTTCTAAAGGAAATGCATATTGAGCTGGATTAGCATAAAACTTAGGAAGAAATGGATTGTCTGCAAATTCTTCAAGAATGATTCTTGCGTTAAAATGTTTAGCAAGTAGATGCGTTAGAGTTGTCTTGCCCGCTCCAATATTCCCTTCAATAGTTATAAAGTTATACTTCATTATTTTCAAAGTTAATGGGTATGAACAATTGGCAAAGTAATTTTATTCACAGGGTCTTAGAAATTAAAAATGGTGGTTCAAAAAGTGATTATTTGGACTATCATATCATTTGTCCGCATCATTTCATTTATTATCATAAATGTTTTATCAAGTATGCACAATTTCAAAACTTATTTTGGGTTGAAACCCAAGTGAAATATTTAGAAAAAATAGTTCACATTGTCAAGCTAAGGAATACAATTAAAATAAATTAAGCAAATTGTGCAGGAAGTAAATGTGTTTTTTATTTCATACCTATAACCTATAACGTACAACTTTCTACTGTTCATTTTTGTTCCACTCAAGTTATCCACTAAATGCAGAACTGACTTGTTTTTGACCATAAGAAATCCACATGACTCCTAAAATTGATTCAACTTACTTTCATACTGTATATTTGTTATTATGGCTAATCTTTTAAGAAAGAAGACTTCTCCTCCGCCGCCAAGCCCAGAAGAGCTTACCCCGGATAAAGAGGTGCAAGTGACTGTGACAGAAGTTGTGAAAGACGAACGTACCACTAAAATAGCAGGGGCTTCAAGCCTTTTGTTCACCCTCTTTTTATTCATTGCATTTACCTCTTATATTTTTACATGGCAGGAAGACCAAGATAAGGTTCAGCAATTTGGCATAAAAATATTTGCAACAAGTGATGTGGTCGTCCATAATCTTTTAGGTGTTCTAGGAGCTTATGTTGCACACTTGTTTATTTACAACGGTTTTGGACTCTCCTCATACCTTTTCTGTACCTTCTTTTTTGTTCTCGGCATCAATCTTTTGTTTGGAAAAAGAATATTCAAATTGCTTCGTAACCTTCGTTATGTAGTGGTTGGGTTATTGGTATTAAGTGTGACTTTTTCTTTTATTGCCCGTAATAGTGAGTTTAGTTGGGGAGGTGCAGTAGGAGAATTGATAGATGATTGGATGGTGAAATGGATTGGTAATTTTGGCACAGGAGCCTTACTCACAACAGCAGTTTTCAGTTATTTTATTTGGCGTTTCAATCCTGTTTTCAAGTGGCCTGAATTTAAATGGAAAGAAAAATTGATTCCTGCTGATAATGAAGAAGCGGAGGATGAAGATGTTTTTTCATCTAACAAAAGTGGATTGGAAGAAGATATTCCACTTACAATCCATACGCTTGAGCCACAAGATGTTGATGAACATGAACCCCCACAAAGCGGTAATAAATTGAAGGGAAGCGGAATCATTCCTCCTATGATTGTGACTGCTGCAGAGCCTTTGGAAGAAGATCCAATGAATGAGTTTAATTTGATTGAACAAGAGCCCGTTCTGACAATCAACGAAGCTGTTGCTGCAGGTAAATTATTTATTGATGATAGTCAGTTGCCTGAAGAAGACGGTTCATTAAAGCTAGAAATAAAGCAAGCGGTTCCCGAAGAAGAGCATATCCCATCTATCTATGTTTCTTACCCACCTTCCCCCGCATCCACAGGATTATTAGTGACGAATGCTTTGGGAGAAATGGAGTTGGAAATTAATGGGGTGGTTCAAGATGAACCCGAACCGATTGAAGAGAAAGACGAGACCTACAATGAGGAAGAAGATGAGATTTTTGAGGATGATGCCCCGCCTTTTACCCTGAATAAACCTGTGGTAAATAGGAAGTCGCTTGATACCATGTATGATGCGACACTCGATCTGAGTGATTATCGCTATCCTACCCTTGATATTTTGGAAACGCATGGTAGTGAAAAGATAGTTCATGACCCTACCGAACTAGAAACGCATAAAAATCAAATTGTTTCTACCTTAAAGAACTATGATATTGCTATTCAGCGTATTGCTGCTACTGTTGGTCCTACAGTAACCTTGTATGAAATTGTTCCTGCACCGGGTGTCCGTATCAGTAGGATTAAAAATTTAGAAGATGATATTGCCTTAAGTTTGGCAGCATTAGGTATCCGTATCATTGCTCCGATTCCTGGAAAGGGTACTATTGGTATTGAAGTGCCGAATATAAAGAAGACGGTCGTGAGCATGAAAACGCTTTTGATGTCCGATAAGTTTATTAATAGTCCTTACTCTCTTCCGATTGCTATAGGTAAGAAAATTGACAATGAAAACTTTATTGTGGATTTGGCTACAATGCCTCACTTATTGATGGCAGGTGCTACAGGTCAAGGTAAATCCGTTGGTATCAATACATTACTTGTATCCTTATTATATAAGAAGCATCCATCTCAATTGAAGTTTGTATTAGTGGATCCTAAAAAGGTGGAGTTGAGTTTGTATAGGGTAATTGAAAAGCACTTTTTGGCAAAGCTTCCGGGTGAAGACGAAAGTATCATTACCGACACTAAGAAAGTGGTTCACACCCTGAATGCCTTATGTATTGAAATGGATAATCGCTATGATTTATTGAAGGAAGCAGGATGTAGAAATATCAAGGAGTACAATGAGAAATTTACCAATAGAAGATTAAATCCACAAAAAGGGCATCAGTATCTACCATTTATTGTATTAGTTGTGGATGAGTTTGCTGATTTAATCATGACCGCAGGTAAGGAAGTGGAGATGCCGATTGCAAGGTTGGCACAGTTAGCTCGGGCAATTGGAATACACTTGATTATTGCTACTCAACGTCCATCTGTAAACATTATTACGGGTACAATTAAAGCGAATTTCCCTGCTCGTATTGCCTTTAAGGTGTCATCCAAAATAGATAGTCGTACCATTTTAGATGCAGGTGGTGCGGAGCAATTGATAGGTAAGGGTGATATGCTGATTAGCTATAATGGGGAAATTACCCGTTTGCAGTGCGCCTTTGTTGATACGCCTGAGGTAGAAAGGGTTTGTGAATTTATCGGTTCACAACATGGTTATCCTGATGCCTTCCTACTGCCTGAGTATGTGGATGAAAAAGACCCTGATAGGGGAGGGGATGCAGATTCAGGAGAAAGGGATCCATTATTTGCAGATGCTGCTAGATTAATTGTTCAGAATCAAATGGGTAGTACTTCCTTAATACAACGTAGAATGAAATTGGGTTATAATAGGGCAGGAAGATTGATGGATCAGTTAGAACGGGCTGGAATAGTGGGTGCAAATCTTGGCAGTAAGGCAAGGGAGGTTCTGTTTAAGAGTGATACGGAATTGGAGGAATATTTGGATAATCTGCTTTAAAGAAGTAGTAAGTTGTAGGTATTAGGTTGTAAGTATTAGGTAATAGGTAGTAGGTAATAGGTTGTAAGGGGAATGTTAGATTTATATAACAAACCTACTACTTACAACCTACCACTACTAACTACAACTTACTACTTACTGCGATTTCCTTCCATCCCTTTTCCCAATCTCCCTCAACTGTAATTTTATTCATTTTTTCTAATAGTCGGAGTCGCCACACCACAAATACATCGCTAATATTAATCATAGTTTTACTATAAATGACGGATAAAAGTTTGGATAATTTAGTAGGTTCTTCAGTTAATAAAGCCATTATTTCCTTGTCGTAGTAGTCTGCAGGTTTGCTAGCAATCTTTTTTCCTCCTTCGAGTAATCGGATACTTCCATTCTCATTACAAAGACGCATCCATTCATCGGGGTCGATTTCAAATTCGCTAAGAGTGATTGGTCGGGCTAATTTCTTTGCTTTCAAGAACTCTTTAGGTAGAATCTGATGTAGATAACTCGGATAGAAGATGCCTCCCTTTTCATTGATGAAAGGCAGGTTGTTGAGGTATAATACCTGAATCCGACCTTGAAAATCTCTGAGTTGCCCCATCAACCAATAATAGCCACACACATCATGTGGGTTTTGTCCCATCCAAATCCAAAGTTCAAGAGCAGTGTCTTCTGTTAATTGTTTCAAGAGGTTATGAACGGTTAGTTTATCATCCACAATTCCCAATTGATCGGTGTAAGGAGAATATTCCAATACCTGCTGCCACCAATCCCTACGATGCCGATATCCATCAGGATGATAGATATCAAGAACAGAACCTACTGCAAAATCATCTTTTATTTGAATTACATCACCTGAAAGGGATGCATCTAAGGTAATAGCCTGTTTTAGAACGGCAATGTCAGGCTCGTTAAAAACTATATGAGTCATGTTTGTAAAAAGAGATTAATTATTTTCAGTTAAAAGTGTGGCAAAATTTTAACACTAAGTGCACAAGGAAAAACAAAGTATCACAAAGGGCTATGTAATAACCGATAGACACATTTTTGTTTTATATTGTTATTTGTAAATTGACTACATACAACAAAAGGGAAACAAGGTTTTTTTATGAAAAAAGCATTTTTAATTGATTTTGTGAACTTTGTGTTTCCCATTGTATACTTTGTGGTATGAAACAAAATCTACACTATTTCTTCTGCCAAATCTACTTCGAATCGCAAATTCGCAATAATGAAGTCTTGCCTTTGTGGGGTATTCTTACCCATATAATATTCTAACAATTGCTGAATATGTTCCCCTTGATCGAGAAATACAGGTTGTAATCGCATATCACTTGTTATAAAACGCTCAAATTCCCCCGGACTAATCTCTCCTAATCCTTTAAACCTTGTAATCTCAGGCTTATTTCCTAGCTTTTTGATCGCCATTTGCCTTTCAGTATCATCATAACAATAGATAGTTTCCTGCTTATTTCTTACCCTAAATAGGGGTGTTTCCAAAATGTAAACATGTCCTCTCTTCACTAAATCAGGAAAAAACTGTAAGAAGAAAGTCATCAAAAGCAATCGAATATGCATCCCATCCACATCCGCATCGGTAGCAATGACAATGTTATTAAATCGAAGTCCATCTAACCCGTCCTCTATGTTTAAGGCATGTTGTAACAAATTAAACTCCTCATTTTCATACACCATTTTCTTTGTTTGCCCGTAACAGTTGAGCGGCTTTCCACGCAAACTAAATACGGCCTGTGTATCCACTCTTCTTGCCTTCGTAATTGACCCACTCGCACTATCACCCT
>CANCKV010000072.1 GCA_947378615.1 Chitinophagaceae bacterium
AGTGGTTAGTGGTTAGTTATTAGTGGTTAGAATAAAATAGTAAACTTACTCTAATATCTAACCACTAACAACTAACCACTATTTTTGCGGTCAATTAATTAATAAAAATATGATGTTGAATAACAGGTTACTATTAAGTGGAATTGTTGTGATTGGATTGTTTTTTCAAGGATGTTCTCCCAATAATGTAACGAAGGAAGATAGTCTCAAAACCTTTTTTGATAGCTGCAAAGTGGACGGTTGCTTTGGTATGTATGATAATGGTTCGGGGCAATTTACTATCTATAATATCTCTCGCTACAAGGACAGCTCTTATCTGCCTGCCTCTACTTTTAAGATTGTCAACTCGCTTATCGGTATAGAAACTGGTCGGATTGTGAATGAGAAGATGGTCATTAAATGGGATGGTGTCGTTCGCAAACATGATAATGGAGATACCATCAAGGAATGGAATAAGGATTTGACAATGGCGGAGGCATTCAAGTTTTCCTGTGTTCCATATTATCAGGCAGTGGCAAGGATGATCGGAAAAGATACTATGCAACAATGGCTTGATAGCTTAAGATATGGTAATAAGAAAATTGGTGGTTCAATTGATAGTTTTTGGTTGAATAATAGTCTCAAGATTACTCCTGACGAACAATTAGGATTGGTTAAGAAATTATATTTCAGTCAACTCGGCTTTCAAAAGCGTACACAGGACATTGTCAAGAAAGTAATGCTGCAAGAGGATAATGCCAATTACAAGTTGTATTATAAAACAGGATTGGGCTACAAAGAAAATGGGAATAGCATTGGTTGGATAGTGGGTTGGATAGAAGAAAATCACCATCCTTATTTCTTTGTGTTGAATGTTGAGGGAAAACATGACGACCCGTTGTGGACTATCAGAAAGAATATCCTGACTGGCATCTTGAAAAAAGAAGGATTCTTTGAAGGAAAGAGGTAAAATAGTTATGAGTGATGAATTATGAGTGATGAGTTCTTTTTCCATTTTCGTTACTACTCAGGAGCTTTTACCACAAGGGTAACTAAGAAAAAACAAAGTACACAAGGACTTCTTTTAAAATAATTAGCAGTTGAGTATCTGAAGTATCTACAAATCCTTGTGATTCTTTGTTCAAAACCTTGTGAGCAAGTGTAAAAATACCTGAGTAGTAACTCATTTTCAATTAATATAATTTGTTAGCTTTTCAAAATATTGCATTTATAGTTGGTCTTCTAGCGTTGATACCGTTAGTGGGATTATTTGTTTATGTACTGAAATGGAAGCAAAAGGCAAAACGGGCTTTAGGTAATGAAAGAATCGTCAATCAATTAACTGCCGACTATTCACATCAAAAATATGTTTTTAAAATAATTGCAATGCTCATTGCGATTGCATTATTGTTGGTGTCTGCTGCGAATCTTCGCAAACCAAAAGTGGAAAAGGGTTCTACAGGATTGGGTGTTGATGTGATGATTGCCCTCGATGTAAGCAGGAGTATGCTCGCACAAGACGAGAAACCCTCCCGTTTGGATAAGGCAAAGCAATTTATAGTTCAGCTAAACACTCAATTACAAAATAACAGGGTTGGAATCGTTGTCTTTGCCGGCAGGGCTTATCTTCAGATGCCACTGACAGGAGATATTGCAGCTACAAATATGTTTGTGAGTAACGCTAACCCTGATTTAATCAGTTGGCAGGGAACAGTTATCGGGGATGCGTTGAAACTATGTAGTAATAGTCTTGATACAAAAGAAAAGAAATACAAGACCGCTATCTTAATTACAGATGGTGAAGATCAAGATACGAAGGCAATATCTGTGGCAAAAGATTTGGCAGAAAAGGGGGTTATCGTTCATACGATTGGTGTAGGTTCAGTGGAAGGTTCTCCGATAGTTGAAACTAGTTCGAATGAATACAAAAAAGATATTAATGGCAATGCCATCATTAGTAAACTCAACGAAAAATTACTTCAACAAATTGCAGTAACTACTAGTGGAAGTTATCATTATCTTGATAATGTTAATTCAGTTAGTAATGAGGTTTCTGATATCATTAATTCGATGGAAAAGAAAGCCATAAATAATCCGGGAGGATATATAAACTATGATTGCTATTATTTCATCTTCCTTGCAATTGCCCTTGTTTTATTGACTGTAGAATTCTTTGTTACCGAAAAGAAAGCACTAAATAAAGGTGGGTTAACCAAACAATTTGTCGTAATAATTGGTTTTCTGTTCTTTTCCACCTCCTTATTTTCTCAAAATACCAATGAAAAGGGAATTGCTAAAGGCAATGAATTGTATAGAACCGGCGATTTCAAAGGTGCATCAGATGCCTATCTTGAAGTATTAAAAGGAGACAATTCAAATACTACAGCCACTTTTAATCATGCAAATAGTTTGTTTAGACAACAGCAATATGCAGAGGCAGCAAAGCAATGGGAATCTTTAACGACTGCAACTTCCGACCCACAATTACAAGCAAAAGCTTGGTATAATAAAGGGGTTGCCGAAATAAAGCAACAACAACATGAACAGGCAATTGCTTCTTTCAAAAAATCTTTAATGCTCAATAATAATGATGAGGCTACGAGAGAAAACCTACAATTGGCATTAAATGAGTTGAATAAACAAAAGCAAAAACCGAATAAGCCGTCTCCAAATAATCAACCTCCACCACCACAGAATAAACAACAGCCTTCCAAAAAGCAAGCAGAACAACAACTGAATATGTTAAGGGAGGAAGAAAAGCGGTTGCAAAAAGAGGTTCAGCAAAAGAAATTTAGGCAGGATATGGGAGAGGAAAAGGATTGGTGATTGCTGACTATAGTGATTTAGATGATTACCCTCGCCTTATATTTGTAGTTATAACATAAGCAAATTGATTTTTCAGAAGGAACAATTTGCTTTTATAAATATTTATCATGAAATCTTTTACACATTTAGGGGCTTATGTATTAATGCTAAAAGGCATGTTTACTAAACCCGAGAATCATAAGATGTATTGGAAGGAATTTATGCATCAATGTGCGGAAATTGGCATTGGTGCATTGCCAATTGTCGTTATCATTTCTTTGTTTTTGGGTGCTGTTTCTACTTTACAGACAGCTTATCAATTGGTAAGTCCACTAGTTCCAATCACTACTGTTGCACAAATTGTACGTGATAGTATGATTTTGGAATTGTCGCCTACGGTATTGAGTATTGTTTTGGCGGGAGTCATTGGGAGTAAGATTGCGAGTGAATTGGGCAACATGCGAATTAGCGAACAGATTGATGCACTAGAGATAATGGGTATCAATCCTAAGAGTTATCTTGTCTTACCCAAAATATTGGCTGGTATCGTTGTTATTCCTGGCTTGATTGTCATCTCAGCATTTTTGGGTATTTTAGGAGGGCGTTTGGCAGGGGACTTTACAGGCATTCTTGCCTCTGATTTGTATGATATTGGTCTGCGCCAAAACCTCAATATGTTCAATCTATTGTTTGCCTTATACAAGGCCTACACATTTGCTTTTATCATCTGTAGTATTTCTGCGTATTATGGTTTTCATGTGAAGGGAGGCGCACTCGAAATTGGTAGGGCGAGTACGAGTGCGGTAGTTGCTTCTTGTGTCTTAATATTATTGGCAGATTATACTTTGGCTGCATTACTTTTATAATGATTGAAGAAAATAATTTACTTGATACCGTTTACTGTTCAGGCGGATTCAAGGAGAATATTTTTTTAGTTTTTCCTGAAAGTAGTGATAACAATTCTCTACACAAAAATTATCAAATTTTGAAGCGATAGGTTTTGATAAACTATTTACATGTTTTCTATTCCTCTTTTTTTGCTGTGCTTCCTATCAATATATCATGCCTTCGGCTCTTTCTTTTATTACAATCAACTTTTGATTCATACTAATAATTGTAACTTAATACGTACCACTTCAATTCTAGTTCTTAATACTTATCGCCTAAATCCTAGTACTTAATACTTAAAACCTACAACTTCTTTATTCCCTCTCCCTATATTTGCACCCACAATTTTTTTTAACTCATTTATATTAACAGAAATGAAAATAATGAAGTTTGGTGGCACAAGCGTCGGAAAGCCCGAACGTATGCATCAAGTAGCACAGTTGATTACAAAAACAGACGAGCCGAAAATAGTTGTATTAAGTGCTTTGAGTGGCACTACAAATGCACTTGTAGGTATCAGCGATTGCCTAGCTGCAAGAAATAAAGAGGCTGCAAAGGCTAATATAGATAAGTTAGAAGCACATTACCGTGATTTTGTATGTCTATTAGCTTCAACAGAACCTGCTCGTGCAAAGGCAAATGCCATTGTAACCGAACACTTCGAATTTTTGAATATTATCCTTCGTATCTCTTTTAGTGATGCGCTGAATAAAGATATCTTGGCTCAAGGTGAATTATTGAGTACGAAGTTATTTTCTGTATTCTTAGAAGAACAAGGTATTGCACACGAGTTGTTGCCTGCTCTTGATTTCATGGTTATTGATGCTTTCGAAGAACCACAATTGCCTGTAATCAGAGAGAAATTAACGGCGATATTGAGTGAACATTCCCAAACAAAATTGTTTATTACGCAAGGTTATATCTGCAGAAATGCAAAAGGTGAAGTCGATAACTTAAAACGTGGTGGTAGCGATTACACGGCATCTTTAGTTGCGGCTGCAATCAAGGCAACTGTTTGTGAAATTTGGACCGATATTGATGGTATGCACAATAACGACCCTCGTATTTTAGATAAGACATTGCCTATCAAACAAATCTCCTTCGATGAAGCTGCAGAGTTAGCTTATTTCGGAGCTAAAATATTGCATCCTACTTGTATTTGGCCTGCACAATTAACTAATGTCCCTGTTAAATTGCTCAACACTATGCAACCTGAAGCAGAAGGTACTGTTATTACCGAAGAAGCAGGTAGTGTAGGAGTTAAGGCTGTGGCTGCAAAAGATGGCATCATCGCTATTAAGATTAAAAGTAGCCGTATGTTGCTTGCGTATGGTTTCTTAAGAAAAATATTTGAGGTATTTGAGAAATATCGTACTAGCATTGATATGATTACTACTTCGGAAGTGGCCGTGTCTGTAACAATTGATTCAGATCTTCATTTGGAAGAAATCATTAAGGAACTCGAACCATTTGGAACTGTAGAAGTGGATACTAACCAATCTATTGTATCTATCGTAGGAAATGAGATTGCAAAGACAGACCACATCCTTCAACGTTTGTTTGAATCTATAGCAGAAATTCCTGTTCGTATGGTTAGCTATGGAGGTAGTCCACACAACGTTTCTCTGTTAGTGAATAGTGAATACAAGATAAAAACATTGCAGTTATTGAACAAAGGATTGTTTGGACTGTAAAATAGTGATGAGTGATGAGTGATAAATGATGAGTGTTTTTCACTCAGTCAACTTATCACTCATCACTTGTAACTTATAACTCTTTAAAGTCGTTTATGGCTGGAATTTTAGACTTAGTTGGGAATACGCCTCTTGTAGAACTGAAGCATGTTACCGTCAACAAGAATGTAAAGATATTTGCTAAACTCGAAGGAAATAATCCCGGAGGCAGTGTGAAAGACCGTGCTGCTTTAGGGATGATTCAGGGTGCAATAGACAGAGGCGAAATTGTAGAGGGTACAAAACTAATTGAAGCGACTAGCGGAAATACGGGTATTGCTTTGGCATTGATAGCAAGTCTATTTGGGATTGAAATTGAATTGGTGATGCCTGAAGATGCTACTCGGGAAAGAGTATTAACAATGCAGGCCTTTGGCGCAAAAGTAACCCTAACTCCAAAAGCTTTATCTATGGAAGGTGCAATAGATTATGCAAATAATAAGTTGAAGGAAGGTGGCTATGTGATGCTAAACCAATTTGGTAACGAGGACAATCCTAAGATGCACTACAAGACAACTGGACCGGAGATTTGGCGTGATACCAATCATACAATTACTCACTTTGTTTCTTCAATGGGTACTACGGGTACTATCATGGGGGTTTCTAAATATCTGAAAGAACAAAATAATGACATTCAAATTGTAGGTTGCCAACCGTCGGATGGGTCAAGAATCCCTGGCATCAGAAAGTGGCCTGAAGAATACTTGCCTACCATTTTTAAGAAAGATAATATAGACCGAATTATAGAATTAAGCGAAGCCGATGCAAGGACGATGAGCAAACGTTTAGCAAAAGAAGAAGGTATTTTTAGTGGCATGAGTAGCGGTGGATGTGTGCATGCCGCTATAGAATTAAGTAAGGAACTACAAGAAGGGGTCATTGTTTGTATCATCTGTGATAGAGGGGATAGGTATTTGAGTTCGGATTTGTTTGAATAACTAGTAGGAAGTTTGAGTTAAAAGGGTAGATGGTTTGGAGTCAAAGAATTATCGATGTAGGAAGTTGTATCTAATAATATAGGTAGTTTGATAAATTCCCGTTCTATATAATCGTGCTTTTTAAAGTTGTCAAAAAGAATTAAATGAAAATATACTTCTCAAAGCAGAATTCTAAATAAAGTAAAACCTCAACACTCTGCAGATAGGAAAATAGAAATATCCAATTTCATCCTGTGTAAGGTATAGTTAGTTTCAATTTTCTTTTACTAATTTAAGTTAAACACCATTTCCCAATACTATTCACTTTATTGTATAAAAATGAAATCTAAAATAAGTTCATACTGCTTAATTTAGGGGGAAAGGCTACTTTGTAGTAGTATTGATGATACTGTTAGTAGTACCATCAATAGGTGGGCGGATAGTAGTATGAGTAAATGCTTCAAATAGACCAAATCAAGCCAAAATACCTGCTTTTGAATGTAATAATTCCATTTTGTGTGCCTACTTTTAGGTCAGCAAATGATTATTAACACTTAAAAAATGAATCATGCAAAACTTAACAATGCTTACCTCAGAAGAACAACGTTTGTGGGATTTATATAATTATGAAATAATGGAAACAGCCCACGATGAAGATTTCGATGACATTGTTAAACTTGCTACTCAGATTTGCAATGTTCCCATCTCACTTATCTCATTAGTTGAAACTGGCAGACAATGGCTAAAAGCTAAGATTGGCATCACCGATGATGATAACACCTCTAGAGAAACTTCATTTTTTGACTACGCACTTGAACAAGAACAAGACTTCTTTCAAGTTGATGATGCAAGTAAGGATATTCGATTTTACAATAACCCTCTTGTTACAAATGCACCTAATATTCGATTTTATGCAGGTGTGCCATTAGTTAGTAAAAATGGATTGAAACTAGGAACCCTCTGCGTTATTAATTCTGTTCCTCAACATTTGACTGATGAACAATCTTTTGCCTTAAAGGTATTGGCAAAACAAGTCATCAAATTATTAGATTTAAGAATTACCAATAAAGAATTGATGGCTCAAAAAGCAAGGTTGAAACAACAAGCCGAGATGCAAAACCGCATCATTTCTATCATTGCACATGATGTTCGCAATCCAATAGCCTCTTTAAAACAAATAGTTGATTTCAATAGAAATAATGAATTAACTGATGTTGAGGCAAAAGAATTAATGGACATGGCTGAAGTACATCTTGATGGTACACTTGAATTACTTTCAGATTTATTAGATTGGGGGAAGATGCAAATAGTATCAAACAAGTTGGAAAAAAAGCCAATTGATTTGTATAAAATGGTGGAAGACAAATTGAGTAAAGTATATGGAACCGCCTCTATCAAGAACAACAAATTAGTAAATCTCGTAGATAAGGAATTGATTGTAAACAGTGATCCAAATGCACTTTGCTTTATTATCAGAAATCTATTGAGTAATGCGAATAAGTTCACTGAAAACGGAATAATTACTGTTTATGCACAAAGAGAAAAGGACAAAATATTAATCTCAGTAAGCGATACAGGTGTTGGAATGGATAAAGAAATAAAAGATACATTATTTGAAGGAAAAGGAAAGCACACAACACCTGGAACACATAAAGAAAAAGGAAGTGGGCTAGGTTTAATGTTTACAAAGGATTATATCGATTTATTAGGCGGTACAATTAGCATTAAAAGCAATAAAGGACAAGGAACTACTTTTTATATCGAAATGAAGGCATAAGTAGTGAAATAAACGCCCTTTTTTTTGAGCTACATTGTTATAAATAATACCAATAATTGATTGGAAATTATAAAAATATTAAAATAAATAATAGTACATGTTTGAGCGAGTCCTGAAAGGATGGTATATAATATCAATGGGCAAAACCCATTGTAAAACAACTAAATTATCTTGTATTTTTAAATAGGATACACCCATTTCTATCATTCACCGTACTGTAAGGACTTTTGGTAACCCAATTTAATTTTATTTTCAACCCTTGATTCGCAAATAATAATCGATTTCTAATAACAATTTAAACATTGAAGTTCCAAGAAAAGAAAGTATTAAAGAGGAACATTTATTTCGATATGCCTACTTAGCACTTTAAAATTAATCGTAAAAAACAGGACAACCACAAGCGATTGGCAAAGCATCCAATTCAGCTTTGAGATTTGGTATCCACAATTCTGCAGCTTCATGCCAAACATTATTATAACTTATTTCTTCGACAAAATAATTTCTACAGAGATTTTGGAAATACACGCTATTTAAATCCAAGCCTATTTGTTGTAATTGCTCTGTATTTTTCTAAATAAGTCTTTCAGATTTGAGCAAATCAATTGGTTGAGTGAGACTTTGAGAATACCGATTACTTGGGTCACACCCCAAATAGATGGCTTTTATATTTTCTATTCCTCAAGGGCAATATGCTTTTGGAAATGGAAAAACAGCTAAAATATTTTTCCCAAACAGAGTTTCCAATTTGATTAGCATTTCTTCGTCTGTCATCATTTTATTGTCATTAAGTTGATTCAACTGTACTTTTAAACTTCAATACTAAACCTTTTACAATATATTATTACAAATATTTGTATTCCTTACTTCATTGAGATATACCGTGCATATATTATTTAATTTTGGATTAATCCCAACTCACAATAGCCTCCCATGTGCAAATATAAAATTGAAATTTGCGTTTGCATCATCTACCAACACTCATTTCCGTAAATATGGAATGCTGAATAAATAACTTGAGCAATTATATCATCTTTTCAGTAAGTCGTTCTCAATTCTACAAAGTAGAATTTTTATGTGAACTACTTTTCAATAAAACATAGAAAAAAACTATGTGCTTACTATTGGGTGCATAAAAACTTTTCACTGCTTGAGGACACGCCGATAGGCAGACGGCCGAGGTTCGTGTCTCCACGAAACTCTTTAAGCGAAAAACTTTTATGCACCCTTTCTATGTGAGCCTATGTGCCTATGTGTTGAGCCTTTTCTCTAAAAAGTTCGTGACATTTTCGATATTTTAAGGTCTGAAAATTGCTCAATTTATTTATTTTACGTTCCTTATCATCCAAAGTTCAATACTTCTCGCTACTATTTTCTTCCAAATAACATTTTCAATAAACTACTGCCAATCTTTCTTTCCATCCCAATTTTTGTAGTAGGAATACCTGTTTGTCGGGCTAACTTCTGTTTTGCTGCTGTTACTCCTAAAGCTCTTTTCCAAGAGAAAGAGAATCCATATTTACTTGCCATAATCTTATCGTATTAATGCGAATCAAGGTTTCAAGTGTAAAATATCATTAAAAGTGTACTAAAACATTTTTGGGCTAGCCCTGAAAGGGCGGTGTATAATATCAAAGGGTAAAACCCTTTGTAAATCTTTGTAACCCTTTGTAAATCTTTGTAAACGGGATACCTCCATTCCTATCATACGCCGTCCAGGACTTGTTATACCCTATTATCTGAAATATTTAATTTTATTTTCAACCCTTGATTCGCATTATTAAGTAAATTATTTATACTCCAATACAGAACTACAAATTTATAGACAATCGCAATTGCCCCATTAGCTCATGAA
>CANCKV010000073.1 GCA_947378615.1 Chitinophagaceae bacterium
TTCTAACCTTCGACGAGACTGGGATACCTCAGTTTGGGGGTAATTACTTTAAATTTGAACCTGATACTATCAAAAACAAAAAGCCGACCTTGCGATTTTGTGTTGAGTATAAAAAAGAGTCTAAGATGCGTGTCTTGTTTGATAAGGAAGAGCAGATGATTATTTATGATCATTTAATTAGTGATAATGACGAACCTGAAAATTTATATACCTATATTCCTGATGGTAGTTATGAAGGATTCAAATGGAAAGATAATCATTGGGAACATATAGCGAAATTGGCAACCCAATTTTTAGGAAATGGAAATGCTCCTTTACCAAGTATGCTGATGGATAAAGAAGGGAATATTGACCAAAAGAAACTTGAAGAAATGTCTAAGAAGAATTTATTGCTACAGGAAGGAGAAATAAAAGAAAACGCTGATAAGAAAGGAGAGCCTAAGAAAGCCCAAAAAGTGAAATTGCCAACGCCGTCGAAAATTTATAATTAAAATGACTATTAATGTTGATTTACTGACTATTTCGAATCTTTTTTATTTTATTCTTTATAAAAAATGCGGCATTCTTTATAAAGAATGTGACGTTATTTAAAAGGAATGTGATATTCTATAGTATTACTTAACATTCTTTAGAAAAAATGCGGTATTATGTAGTTGTATATGGCATTCTTTAGAAAGAATGTGACATTCTTTATAAAGAATTTCTTATTTTTTGTAAATAATGCGATTTTGTTTAGAAAGGACATGAAGTATTTTAAAATGAATACCGTATTATTCAGAAAGAATAAATCATTTCTATTGAATAATCCACCTTAAGTGAAATCTATCAACCGTCCTTATTTAATTAAGTGGAGATAATGGCAATTGTGTAATCGCAGTTCTGAGCCTTATAGGAGAGCAAGCGATAAGCGAAATCCGATAATTGTGATAAAGTGTACATGCGTTCAAATTTAATTTACTCGACGACCCATTAATCAACAAGGTGTTCCAATTCCGCATCTTTTTTTGATGCACCAAATGTAACTTTTTTAAATCTGAGACTACCATACAAATAGCGATAAATAATGGCTTATTTTAAAAATAATTTTTTATTTCTCCTTATTGTTTTACTTAATTGAGCTAATTGACTCAATTGATTGTTTTTACACCGCAAAAAATAATCGAGCAACTAATATTATTTAAAATTGAAAGAGATTGACTAACTGAAAATTGATTACAAGCACCTCAAACCTAATAGAAACGTCTCGACTTTTAAAAAATTGTATCCTTAACTAAGGCATGTAATTAACCTAAATTGAGCAACTTTTATCATAAGGAAGGTAAAAAAAAATGAGCAATTTTCAGATTTATTACTATAGAAAATAGCACGAATTTTATGAAAAAAAAGCTCAACATAGAAGACAGATAGATTCACATAGAAAGCACATAGATTTCTTTCTATATTTTATTAAAGAGAAGTTCATATAGAAATTCTACTTCGTAGAATTGGGTGCTACTTAGTGAAACGATTTTATAATCGCTCAATTTATTTATTCAGCATTCCTAAGTAGGTGTACATTTTACTTAAAACCATAACTTATAACGTACAACTTCCTTAAATACTTTGCCCCTTTTGGTCATTGTAAATAAAATATTTGAGTAGTAATGAAATCTCAAATGTTTAATCATAAAATTCTTTATATCTAATAGAAAAGTAAGCATTCAATTTTTTTGAAAGAAGAATTAATTTATATTTATTACTTGAATCTTTTATTTTTGAGTTATAATATTGTTTTTTTATAAACCCTTTAAATTAAAATGTATGAAATTGCTTGCAATTGTTATTGTTTTATGTGTAAGTTTTAGTTCGTGTGTTCAATTGAAATTAGCAGAAGATAAGAGAAGTACTGTAAAAGATATTGGTATTGAATATGAATTTGGTGAAAATGTTGAAACTGTATATAAGTCACGAATTGATTCTGTGATTAATTTTGTAATCAATCAATTCAATAGTGAACATCATTCTTTTACAGTTCATAAGGCAGTTAAGGGTGAAGAAAATAAGTCTTGCCTTAAACTCAACTTCCAAAAAGCACATTATAAAGGTACGGGGGCACTAGTAGCCTCTTATATCATTACTCCTATCGGACTAATCGTAACGCCTATGGCTGTGATGACCGCTACTAGTGGACAAGCATTTTTCTTATTTTGGTATTTAGCTGCCGATAAAATGAATATCAAGGCTTCTTTGTCTTCTGATATAGCGGATGTTTCTAATGAATCAAAAAATATAAAGGTTCGTACAGGTGCCACATTTTCAAATAGAGACAGTCGCCTAAGGAAGATTAGTAACAAATTGGGAGATTATTTGTACACTACTTTAGTAAAACTTGATAAGAAATAATTTTTAATAGAAAATTGAAAATTGAAAATTTGAAATTGAAAATGGAAAAGGGTAAATTGAAAATGGAAAAGGGGAAATTGAAAATGGAAAAGGGGAAATTGAAAATGATAGTAACTCATAATTTATCATAACTAATCACTTAAAATTCATAATTCACTGTCGTTTAGTTAAGAATATTCTGAATACAAAGGAAGTCTTCGCTCAAAGCGAAACCTTCCTTAACTTAACGACATTGATTCATAATTCATAATTCATAATTCATAACTCATAACTCATAATTCATCACTAACAACACACATTTTGATTACTCCTTCTACAATAGAACAAATTAAGAATAGACTAGATATCATTGATGTGGTTGGTGAGTTTGTGAAACTCAAAAAGAGGGGGACTAATTATCTGGGAAATTGCCCTTTTCATAATGAAAAGACCCCTTCTTTCACTGTATCCCCTACAAAAGAATTATACAAATGTTTTGGTTGCGGCAAAAGCGGCAATACCATCACATTTGTTATGGAACATGAGAAAATATCTTATGTCGATGCCCTTCGTTGGTTGGCTGCTCGTTATAATATTGAGATAGAAGAAACGCAGGTAAGCGAACAACAAAAACAACAGTTTCAGATTGCAGACAGTCTTTTTGTAATCAACAGTTTTGCTACCAAATTCTTCGACAATCAATTGTTTAATACAGAAGATGGTCAGGCAATTGGCATGAGTTATCTGAAGGAGAGAGGTTTTAGGGAGGAAATACTCAAGAAATTCCAGATTGGTTACAATCCACAATCGAGAGATACGCTTGCAAAGGCACTTATTTCTAATCAATTCAACAAGGAATTACTTCCACGCACAGGTCTAGTTACTGTAAGAAACGAAACTGAACTAGTGGATAATTACCGTGGTCGAATCATTTTCCCCATTCATAATATTAGTGGAAAGGTCATTGGCTTTGGTGCACGGGTTATTGGTAAGGCGATCAATGCGCCAAAATATATCAATACACCCGAGAATGAACTGTATGTCAAAAGTCGGATTCTTTATGGTTCTTATTTTGCCCGCACTGCTATTGATAAACAGGATGAATGTTTGTTGGTAGAAGGTTATACAGATGTAGTGAGTTTGCATCAGGCAGGAATTGAAAATGTAGTGGCTAGTGGTGGTACTTCCTTGACTATTGATCAACTTAAGTTGGTCAAAAAATATACTAACAACCTGACTATCATTTATGATGGGGATAGTGCAGGTGTAAAGGCCGCACTTAGGGGGCTTGATATGGCATTGGAAGAGGGATTGAATGTTCGTTTAGTTTTAATTCCTGATAATGAGGACCCAGATAGTTATGTGAATAGGGTAGGAGCTACTGCTTTTCAGCAATTTATCAAAGACAATAAGAAAGATTTTATCATCTTTCAGTTAGAAGTGATGTTGAAAGATGCAGGCAATGATATTAATCAAAAGAATATTTTGGTGAATCATGTTGCAGAAACTATCAGCAAGATTAATAAAGCGGAGGATTTCATCAAGCAACAAGCCTATATCAAGCAATGCGCTGCGATCCTAAAGATTGATGAGGGTGGATTGATTAATCTTGTCAATAAATTAAAACGGGATAAGGTTGTTAAGGATGAAAAGAAAACGACTGCTGCTGAAATTAGTTATCAAAATGAGGCCGATCAATATCCTCCTGAACAGCAAGAAGAACAAACACTATTCATTAGTCCTGATGAAAAACATGAACGCAATATTTTACGAGTACTTCTTGAATATGGTTTGAATCCTTATGATGAGACTCAATCAATTGCTGATCATATATTTTCCGAAATAAAACCATTCCCATTTGAAAGTCCCGAAATGATAAAGGTGCTAGAAATGTATCGAAGTCAGTACGAACAGGGCTTACGACCTAGTACCAAATCTTTTTTATATACAGAAGATCAAACTATCCGTGATTTAGTCATTAATATTACCCTGTTTCCGTATGAGTTGAGTAGTAATTGGGATAAAATGTATGAAGGAAAAACGATTACGAAAGTTGATACGATGGATAATGACATATTGATGAGTGTAAATTATTACAAATTGAAGAAGCTAAAAAAGATGTTTGATCAAAATCAAGCCGACATGGAAGTAGCCTCTTTCGATAATCAATTATTGCTTTTACGAATACATATTGAGCTAAAAGAAGTAGAAAGGGAGATTACAAAGAAGTTAGGAACAGTTATTTTAAAATAATTCAAAAAAAAATAAACAAATTGTTCGTTTGTAAATAAATTTAACTCTATATTTGCAAAGGCTTTTTTGAAACGAAAGCGCATGTAGATTCAGGATGACCTCTCTCGATTGCTTTGCCACCTGAAATAATCCATTCAAAGTGATAATGAAAATGCAATTTCACACATTACTTTGATTTTTTTGGCCTCTTACGACACTTGCTCCTCTAACGATTGCTGCCGTTATGAAAAATGAAAACGTACTTAATTTAGTTTGCCTCACTTTTATTGGACAAATATAAAATATTATAAAAGTTGATTTAAGTCAACTTTTATTCTTGTTTGTTATTTTCAGGAAGCAGTTGTGAAACTGAAACCCTTACTATCATTATATTCTAGCAAATGTTTTGAATGATACCCAAAATGCTTTTTTGGGATAAAAATCATTGGAAAGAAGTTGGCTGTGGAACACAAATACAATAAATTGAGTAATTCTCAAATGATTTAATAAAGAAAATAGTAGGAATTATGCGAGGGAAAAGAGCTCAACACATAGTGTGAAATGAAGGGGTTCATGTTTCTTATTTATATAACTTCTAGAAAAAGTCGAAAGGCTACCAAATAGGCACAATAGACACATAGAAAAGACTATCCTTTTTTTATGTTTTATTAAAAAGGAGTTCACATAGTAATGCTATTTCGTAGCATTGAAACAGCCTTTTTGAAAAGAAGTTATATAGTAGTCACATAGAAAGGACTAAGTTTTTTTCTAGTGTTTTATTGAAAAGAAGTTCACATAGAAATCCTACTTCGTAGCATTGCAACAGCATTTTTAAATAGAAGTTGGAATTGGTCCTTTTATATATTCAGCATACCTATTTAATGAAAAGTGATTTTAAATGGACGAGGTTGCTACAATCATTCCATTTACACTTCACTATGTGGGGATAATTTACTTTTCTTTCAATAACAGAAAGATGTCTGCGTTTACTCTTACTAAATCATTTTTATCCGTTGCATTGTAAATACCCCGTATTCTTCCTGCCTTATCTATTAACAGCATAGATTCTGTATGCAAAAAATCGGAGGAGTCTTTCTGCAATCCCAAACGCCTTTCTGAAAAATAGGATTGTCTCCCTAATTTGTAAATCCTTTCTTTATTACCTGTAAGTAAGTACCATTTATAAGGATTGATTTGATGAATTTCTCCATACTTCAGGAGCTTTTCAATGGAATCATCTTCGGGTGTTACGCTGAATGAAACCATTTTCACCTCTGAAATATCTTTAAATTCCTCTTGTATGCCCTCTAAATTGTTCGTCATTTTAGGGCAAATCGTTGTACAGGAGGTAAAGAAGAAATTAGCAACATAAATATTGCCATCCAAAGAATCTTTAGTAATCGTATGCCCTAATTGATTCTTTAAACTAAATGTATCAATTGTGTGGATGGAATGATAATTCGTGTCATTTGGTTTAATCCATTCAGCGGTAAAGTCGGGTGTATTATAAAATGGTAATACTTCCTGTGTTTCTTTACATGCCACTGCAATTAAAACAATCAATACATTAAATAAACCTATTTTAATGATGCCCTTCCGGAATGCAACTTTTAACATTGATAACACCATACAATTTTTTGTTTTTAATCGTATAATTCGAAATCAGGTTTCCTGACTCATCCCAAACCCTCTGAATGCCCTCTTCATTTCCATCGGCATAGTTACTTTCCTGATGCTTGTTTCCGTTAGGATAAAATACCAATTGCCTACCGTTCATTTTATCATGCGAGTAATTGAAGAGGTAACGCATATTTCCATTTGGCCACCACTGAGTAAATGAACCTTCCACTTTCCCTTTACTATAATACCTAATCATTAATTTTTCCCCGGTATTGTATCTTCCAAAAGCCCATCCTTCCTCAATCCCTTCAATGATAGGTGTCTGATATAATATTAATTTTCCGTCGCTGCTTTTCTCAACGATATAACCATTGAATGGTACATTTTTATACTGCCATTGGCCATTCATTTTTTTTAAACTTGTATCAAAGTTTTGAACATAGAGATTGGGTATCTTTTTTTTATGAGAAGAATCGCACGCAATAATGCAAAGCCATAAGGTAACTGCTAAAACAAATCGCATTTTAGAAAATTAAAACATACAACTTCATCACTTAACAATAAATTGTCCCATTAAACCTCCATCTTCATGATTGGGAAAATGACAATGATACATAAAAGGCGAAGTGGTATCGGAGAAATCGCTGAATTTGGCAACTACTGAAACTGTCTCACCCAAATGAATAAAATAGGTGTCCTTCCATCCTATTTCATAAGGAGCAATAGAACCGGAACTTCTCGATACAATATTAAATTGTACATCATGAATATGTATAGAATGTCCAAAGATATTTCCACCACTAAATGACCATTTTACTACGGCATTTAAAGGAATGGTTTGATTAATCGTATTATAGTTATAGTAATTGTTGTCAAAATAAAAGGCAGAACCTCCTTGCCCGCCATTGATTGCAGTAGTGATAGAACTCGTTGCATCGGTTGATTTCCAATAAGTATTACTCACTAAAGTGTTTGGCAAAGTAGTGATACCACCTGCTGTTGCTGCAGTAATATTAATCTTCAATATTTGGAATTCGGTGTTATTGAGTAAACTGCCAAATTCACCACTTGTCGCAGGTTCGGCACCAGGAAATCCAAAGGCTTGATTAGAATTATAGGCTTTTAAAGAAATGTTTGATCCTACAGCATCATTACCCAAATTTACCAATATCTCATATCGTTCCCCAACTCCCATTATCAATCTTGTAACCGAAACGGGAGTACTTAATAAACCTCCATCATTTCCTATCACATAAAATGTTCTATTGTCACTGAATCCCAAATTATAAGCCCTCTCGGTTTCTGCATTCAATAAGCGAAGACGAACAAATTGTTTAGGCAAGCTTACCTGCGGATGTATAGTTCCATTTACTAATTCATAATCACCATAAGCATGTGAGGTCACATCGAATGAATTATCTGCATTAAATCTTCTACTCGTCAATACCAATGGAATATCATCAGTGCCATAGGTTCGAGGTAAGTTCAGAGCGGCTTCTATGGGATCTTTTACAATGATTAACCCACCTGCACCCATCGTTAACTGCTCATAAGTTTTTTGGTGTAAATGGGGGTGGTACCAATAAGTGGCAGCATTGTTCATAACGGTGAAATTGGGTGACCATGTTGCGTTCGGTGCAATCTTTTGATGTGGACCACCATCCATTTTTGCAGGTACGTGAAAGCCATGCCAATGAACAGTCGTTGTATCTCTTAGTCCATTCGTTACATTCATCACTACGTTGTCCCCCTTATTCATGATTATTGTCGGTCCCCAAATACTTTGACCATTATAACTATAAGTGGTCGTAGCTGCCCCTGTTTTGAAGAACTGTTTACTTGATTGTGACAATGTCAAATTAAAGGTAGTGCCCGTTAAAGTAGGAGGAATAAACAGGGTATTAAAAGTGGTATCGGTACTTGAAGCGGAAGAAGAATCTGTCGATGCCTTTTTACAACTTACCCATGCAAATGAGGCTAAGATAAGTAATGCTAATAATCTTGTATTCATAATTTTAATGCTAATGTGTTGAATAGTTGTTTATCTAAATGTTGTTAATTATTAAAGGCAGAATTAGTTATTACCTCTTTTCTTCCCTTTAATTATTTTGTACAATACTACTATGTTAATATGATTAATCGTTAGTCTTTATTGTTGAATTGTAGAAATAAATGGTTGAACTGTTTGATTTGAAAAATAATTAGGAGGGGCTAGAGATGATTGTGAATGTTGGAAATCACTTTTCTGTAACCCAAAGAATGGAATGGTATTTTATTTTTCTTTGTTACTTACTATAGTATATCGCTACTAGATTAACTAGCACCCAAATTTCTAATATGAGGATGAATATATTATCTAGAGGGAGACATATATTTATGGAACAAGTTATTTTGTTTATATTGCAGGAATTAATTTTAGATTTATGGAACAAGTATTAGAAAAAGTGGAAAGTAAACAATCATCAGCTGTGAAAAGTAGCAAGTTAGGTCTAGCTGCTAAAATGAAAATGACGCCTGATGAACAGTTTGCCTATATACAATTGCATAAGGAAGAAATACTTGCTAGTGTTAAAGCTTTTGATGAAAGTTTGTCCGATGTGGATTTTATTGAAATGACCGATGACGAGATTGCTGATATGGTGAGCAAAGATAGGAGGGAACGATATGAAGCATCACTTCGTCATTGATTCGTGTGTTTATCTTTCTTATGCTAGATATAAAAAACTCTATAGGATTTCCTATTGTGTAGTTGATTATGGGCTACAAATATTTATAAATAAAATTCTTTTAGCCGAATTAAAGAGAAACCTCCCTAAAATGTTGCAACACTCTCGATTAGATGTACAAGCAGCAATAGATGAAATAATTGAATTCTCCATTTTGGTAGATACCATTCCTATTTTCACCGATAGCCCTGATTCAAAAGACAATTTCCTTTTTGACCTTGCCCTTCAAACCAAAAGCGAAGTAATTGTTACTAAAGAGAGAGTGCTACTTGATTTTGTCGAAAGTCCTGTAGCCATACACGACATCAAATGGTTCAAAGAAACTTTTCCTGTCGATTTATAAGTTTAAATGGTTGAGCACCTGAAACCTGAAACTAGAAACCTGTAACTAGAAACTTGTAACTTGTAACTAGAAACTTGTAATCAGTAACCTGCATCCTGAACTTACAGCTCCCCTAATTCTTAACTCCCATTTTTCTTCCTAACCAAGATTCTTTTGCGGGTATCAACCAATTATTGATTAATTCTTCTTTTGTAGCAACTAGATTATTGAAATACAAAGTATCGCCCGAAATAAATCCATTATCTAATGCATGATTTAGTTGTGGCAATGGCAGTATCTGAACTTTATCCTTGATATAGAAAGCTAGATTTTGACGATTCAATAAATCAATCTTGAATTTTTGTTCTAAATCCTTAATAAAATGAATACTTGTATCTGTGCTACATCCCCCCACTTTAGTGGACGTTTCGTCGGCAATTAAAACGATAAACTGTCCATAAAACAAGTTGATATACCCTTTCACAGGGGCACCGTGACTCATCCATCCTTTCAAGAATTGTTCGAATAATTCTTCCAATTCAAAAGCCTCACTCATGCCAAATAAACGACTGCTTTGATAAATCCAAACCTTAGATTGTGGGTGGAAGTCGGCAGGTAAAATTTCTTGTAAATCAAT
>CANCKV010000074.1 GCA_947378615.1 Chitinophagaceae bacterium
TTAGTACGATTGTTTTCATGGCAGCATCTGTATTATATTCAGCTGCTTGCGCCTCCATTAAATTTTCTACTGTTTCATTTCTTGCCAATTTTGCCTGTGCCTTGTTTGTCATTTTAAGTAATTTTGAAGACGGTTAAGTCTGTATTTAATTAATTTTATTTCGTTTTAAGCATTAATTACTGTTTCTTGCTGCTTAAAGTTCTGCTTTTTTGTATTCCTCGAGGTAATAGTTGTATTCCACTTCATTACATGTGTATTACTCCCCATTTTTGTTGTATTCCCTATCAATACTGTTGTATGACTAGAGGTTTTTATTGTATTGCTGGAGGTTTCTCTTGTATTCCACCTGATATTTCTTGTATTACCGTTCAATACAACTGTATTACACTTCAATACTGTTGTATTACACTTCAATACTGTTGTATTACACTTCAATACTGTAATCATGAACATCAATATAGATGTATTACAGATGTTTAGAGAATGATGCGTTGTTAATGTTGTTAAGTGAAAAGAGAAAATCGTAGATGCCCTATTCAGAAGGGGAACTAAGTGGGTTCATTTTGAGTCTGTGGCAAAGCCAAAAGAAGAGATGCGAAGTGATATTATAGCCGAACCGCTGGTTATCTAAAACTTCTGAGTCGAAAAAGGTCGAGGTAAAGATTTGAAACCACCAAATAAACTTTGATAAAAGGGCAAAGTTTATTATTACGGGGAAGAGATTGGGTGAAATGATGGATTGTGTTAAACAATAGTGATTAAATGATGTGGAAATTAGAAAATTAGACTCCTTTTTTCTTAGAATGAGTGTAGAAAGTTGATTTGAAAATATATTTCAAACAAATGACGAATTATTGTAAGCATTTCCTTTATATTTATTTCATTATAGGAAGGGTATCCAAAAGAAAGACTGTCCAATTAAGAAGACTTCCTGCATCTAAAAATATAATAATTGAATTTGAGAGTTGAAGTAGTGGCTTACAACTAACGTTATTTTTGAGCAAGGGTGGACAGGGTTGTCAATTATTAAGCAAGGCTAGACCACAAGCGTTGCGGTAGCAGCGAGTGATGTAGCGTATTTGGCGTGGATGAGCGGGGGGCATGACTCCTTTCATGGACTTTTCGTTACAAAACCCAGCTCAGCGACATCTTCGCAAGCTGTTTTTGGAAGTTAAGCGAAGCGCATCCCGAACTGCTAATAAAAAAGAATCTCTGGTTCTTTATATACAACGGGATTAAAAACCCCTCTCATTTACTAGTTTGCGACGCTTCGCATAACATGTCAAACAGCAAATGCGAACACCTCGCCTAGCTAAATACCTACTAGAATCCTAAGGGCACAAAATAGTATGTTTGTTCAACTCAGGCAGGAATGTTTTAGCATGTAAAATACAATTCAAAAATTCGGGTGTTGGACGCACTATCGAACGCATTATTTAGGTCGCAGATTACTTCCAAAATCGAGGTACTAGCCTAATATACATGAATGCATTTCCTACTAAAAAGGTCTATTTTAATACAATCTGAATTATTCATTAAAACAACTGTATGTTCGTTGACAAAGTAAAAATAATAGTATGAGTAATGACGATAAAAAGAAACCGTGGCAGGACAGAATTAAATGGGAATTTGAGAGTGCTAGACAACGGGAAAAAATATATAAACAAACCCTTAAAAAGTTTGCTACCAATAAGTCTATAAAAGAATATTTGAACCAATTCCAAAATAGCCAACCAACTGTAGATTCTTATGCATGGCAAAAAGCGAGGTGGTTGGTTGATAAGAATCAGACAGAGTGGTACTTGGACTATAGTAGTTCGAAAGCTTTATTGGCAGCACAAACGTGTTTGGGTAATATCCAACAAAAAAAATTGTTCGATAAGCAGTGCGAATGGCGTGCCGAAACTTTTCACCATCCATCCATTGAAACAACTTTTGATTTTAAATATTGGGAAAAGAATATTCTTAATTGCCAATTTATAGAACCCATCACCGAAGAAGATGTGGTACTATATATTGAATTCTTACAACAATATTTGGGTGAAGACTTAACTTTTTTGAGTGGTTGGCAAGATTATAATACTTATAATTCTTCCTATGCTACTGTAGCTAAACTAGTGAACAAACAAGAAGATGATAACGAAATCGAAGATGATGACGATGATGATGATGATAAAAGTAGTTTGATGCCACCGTGGTACATATTCGTGAATGAACGTAGGGGAGATGGACATTATTTGTTACTTCCTGATTTACGTCAAGAAAAAGAATGGAAATATGGAAGGATTGGACAAAAAGAAATTCAGCGGAATTATGCAGAACAACAAAAATCACAACCATCTCCTGATACTCGTCCCTACTTATCTGTCTTTGGCAAAGAGCAAACGGAAGACTTTATTAACGAAGTGGAAGAAGCACCCGAGGAAGTTTTGAAAGCCTATAAAGTATATCAGCAATTTTATGATAATCCTGAAATAAGAAGTATGGAGGAGGTTTGGGAAGCGTGGAATGAATTAGACGATTGTTATGAAGCTTTTCCTATGGCTGCAGGAATTACCGATTGGAAAGAAGCCCTTATAGCTACTGCACAACAATGGAAAAACACTAAAATAACCCGAAACGTACATTTCTTTTATGAAGATTATTTGTTTAGGAACGCTACAGGAATCAGCAATGTTGCAGATGAAGAATTGTTATCAACATATAGAAAAATGGCAGATGATTATAAGGAAACTATGCTTTTAGGAAGAGAACTAAGTGGAGAACCAAGGGATTTAAATTTTTAATAAAGTGAGGATAATTAGTAAAAGTTGAAACAAAGTAAATGAAATATATATATTATTAACTAAGATTCCATGAGAGAGTCATGAATTAGAGTCCCGATTTTTGTGAAGTATTTATCGAACATCCCTTAAAATATACTATTCTATTTAATACAAATTAACTGATGGATAGCCTTTACAGCTTTTCAAATTTACTACTAACACTTTGCCATTGATTTCTCAGAACGATGGTATAGCTGCCTGCACTCAATTCGGCAATTTCTATCTGATGATTGTTTTGACCAATAATTGCATTGAAAGTAATTTCTTTAACAATTGACCCTTTGGTATTAATGATGTTTGCTAATAATATTCCATCTTGTTTTGCATTAAAACTGATGGTAAAATTGTTCTTTACAGGGTTGGGATATAATTTAAGCGCATTGTCTTTGGAAGAAAAGTTGACAGCAACAACATTTCCATAAGTAACTTTCCCACTCTTATCCACTTGTTTTATGCGATAATAACTTAATCCCGCTAAAGGCTGATTGTCTATATAACTATAATCAGTCTTTTGCGAACTATTTCCTTTTGCAACGATACTATTTACTTTTGAAAAAATGACTCCATTGGAAGAACGTTCCACTTCAAAATGGTCATTATGTTCCTCTGTGATTGTTGCCCATTTTAAAACAGCCGTTGAATTTTCTTTAGTTACAGATAAAGGAAGGAAGGTAACAGGTAATGGGTCTCCAAGTTTTGTATCAGGTGCTTCTAAACGCACATAATCAAACATCACATCGCCTACGGTAGCATTACCTGTATTACGGATGGTAAACTCTACTGTATTACTGCCTGCATTTAATAGACTTCCATCAAACAACAATCTCATATCACTGAATGCACCATGTATTCCTTTTCTTATTTTAGCGTCAGAGGGATTACTTGGATTAGCACCGATAGCAGCTGTAATTAATGTGCCGTTTACCTTAACAATCAATGCTGATGAATAGGAACCTGCAATGGCTACATAGAGAGCTGAATTTTTAGCTCCTGCTTTTGGTGCTTTTGTCAAGTTGAAATTTACTTTCCAAACTGGAGAAGACGTTTGCACGCTTTTATCATAATTCATCACAAAGTTCCAATCAGTGCTCATATTGCTTTGACCAATATTGAAGTTTACACCATTCGGAAATTCGTCTGGGTAATCCATAAATTTCGCCCAATGTGTATTTGGGAATAAGTTGCTCGTCCACCAATCTTTACCATGAAAATATTCTCCCGCAGTTCTATCTGGAATCCCAATCTCCCAAACTGTAGGCGCAGTTCTAGTAGGCACCCATACCACATTACCTAATGCACTGATGCTATCGGCAGCTACCGTAAGATAATCCAACTTAGACATCTGTCCGGCTGCAGATGCCCCAAAAGCATAGATATTGTATTTACCTGGAATGACATTAGGAATGGAAAAATTACCAACGCTATCAGTTTGTACCCAAAATTGATAGTTCTTCGCCCACAACTGAAAGTCTTTAATACCTGTACTTGATTTTGGAGTTACGGCAACCCCAACCCACATATTAGCCGCAACAATTGAGGAAGTTGTAGTATCATTTATTATTAATTTCCCTGTTACAGTTCCTCGTTGATTTTTCTTAAAGTAATCGGAATTTGTAAACCAACTGTAAGGCCAAGCGGCTTGTTCTGCTTTTGCTTGAGCTTTGGCATCATTAAATAATGTATTTGGGGCATTTGGAGTATTTGCAGGTACGCTGTTGCAATAAATCAGAAAGGGACCATATACCTTTTTAAATTCTTCTGTAGAATCCATGCCAAAATCATTGCCCATCGAGTAGTGTTCTCCGTTAAGCATATTTAAAAGTGTTGGTCCTTCATGACACAACAACTCGCGTTTCATTGGTCCCCCATTATAATATTCTTTACTAGGTGCTGTAACCCAAATACCTAAATTCTTAGTGGTACTACACCAACCCCATGTATCCAAATAGCCTAAATCGGCACTATAATCGTATTTGCATTCATACTTATTCTTATAAATTCCATTGGTTAATAATACCACTTCTTTAGGTGCTCCTGAAACTGCTACAGTTGAGTCTTTTGGGCTTGCCATTAATTTATTTCTGAGGGTATCTACACACAACCAATCGAATGTGCTACCCACATAACTAGCCATCCGCCATTCCCCCCCCGGGCAGGCAGGATATGTAGCAGGGTGAGTTAACATTGCAGCGGCATAAATTCCTTTAGCATCTCTAGTCAAAGAATAAAATACATCCACGTCGATTGCAGCAGTGGCGGTAGTGCCAGGCCATTTCATGTGTAATTGAACTTCTGCATAGTCGCCATTATTTTGGGAAGGGTCTGCATTCAAAGTATAAGTACATCCAGATGGATTTTGGTAGTTCGGCATATTCCAACTCCAATAAATCTGTCCTCCATTATACCCCCCTGTGAGCATATTGTATCCATTAAAACTATAGTTTGAAATTAAGGCAGTAGCTTTTGTTATGGTTGCAGAAATAATACCATTGCTCAAAACTACTGTTGTGCCTTTATCTGTTACAATTACATTAGCACCATTTCCAGTTTTATCTTTTATATTATTAGCAAAAGATGTATTTATAATACAAAATACGAAAGCAAAATTCAATATGAGCGAAGCTAAATTTTTCATCTTGAGAGTATTTGATATAAAATAATGGAACAAATAGAATTATCTACTTTAAAAACATTCTATTTTGGATTATTTTAAGAATAAATTATAAATTCTTTAGACATCTATCTTCTTTTTCATATTCCAACCAACCCAAGAAGTGACATAAAATTATTAAAAATCCTGTGCTAACGTTAGTGAACATTTCAAATATATTTTAGATTCAGGCGAAATAAATAAAATTTAGCAAGTAATAAGACATCCTTATTTTTATTTTCAATTTATTGCACTCTTTTCTGTTATTAGATATTTCTCAATTATCACTGCGATGCACCAACCAATTAATGTCCCTATTCCATAACATACAATATCACTCCAAAGAAAACCTACACCAAGCATTAATCTGCCCAATTTGAAACTTCTTAAATAGAGCATAAATGATCCTTGATTTAATTGAGATAATTCATCTAATATTCCTAAAATATAGTTGATGAATGCTATTTTCCAAAGAGGCGTTTTCGTAAAAAATATTCTGACGAAGAAAACAAACATACCTGCCCAAATGATATCACCACCATAAATAATGACCAAATCAGGAAACCAAGCCTTATGACTTCGTGTTGCTAAGGCAAGCCAAATACAGAAAACAAATAGGATGGCATATAATACTTTACGTTTCATTGAAAATGTTTTATAAGGAGGGAGCTCCCCTCCCCTATTAAAAATATAGTTCTATTCATGACGCTTTAACAGAAAGAGAACATAAAAAAACAAGGAACACAAAGGTGTTTGAAAAATACCGAACATTTAGTTACTTAAAGAATATAATTCCTTGTGGTTTTATTTGTAAAACTTTGTGTTCCTTGTGTTACAGACTGTTTGTAATTATAAAGCAATTAGTTAACCCATTAAATTTTCTCCATACCAGTTAATCTTTCTACTACCAAACATAACCATTGCAAGAATGATGAACAAACCTATGCTGCCTACCAAGAGTGCAGCATCTTCGAGTTGTATTAGTATGTAGATAAATGTGTATAAACAGGACAATAGACTTCCGAATATACTTGCGGATTTAAAACTTTTGAAATGCCCTTTTGCATATAAAGTGATTAAAGAAATGGTGGAGAAGGAGGCAATTAAATAGGCCCAAAAGAAACTTAGAAACTCACTGATTGACAATAATAAGGTGAAAAATATGACTAATGCCATTCCAATCAACGCATATTGTACAGGATGCATTGGCTTTTGTTGTGTCAACTCAATGATAAAAAACAATGCAAAAGTTAAGCCTATGAATAGAATGGCATATTTAATACTTCTCATCGTTTTAGAATATTGGTCAGTAGGTTGAATCATATTAATGCCAAAAGCTAGTTCTTGTTTGTCCAAATTAAAGTCATTTAATACAGTTCCAAAAGGAAAGTTCACACTATTGAAACTCCATTTTGCCTGAAAACCATCTTTATTTACTTCTCTGAAATTTGGAAGGCTGTTTCCATCAAATTTGGGGTCTGCCCAATTTGATTTGATATTAAAATTACTATTGCCACTCAAAGGCAAAAAGTGTAATCCCACACTACCCTTTATTTTTAAGTGCATATCAAAATTAATGGGCTTAGAAAGGTCTTCTTTTTTTAGTTCAATAATTGCCGAAAGTCCAATTGATTCCACCTGTTTAGTAGAATTCACCACATTATTATTGGCATCCACATCTTTCGTTTTACTACTCTTAGTTTCATAAATTGTAGTAGGGAATCCAGGGGTGAAATCATATTTTGTACCATTAAAATTGACACTCAACTTCTCTTCTATTCCTTTGAAATCAGAAATACCATAACAAATCTTTGCTTGACTTAATTGTAAACTATTTATATCTACATCTTTTGGCAATGAAATCTTGAAATTGCCAGAAGTGTTGATATCACTATGATACAACAATACTTTATATATTGACCTTAACCTTATTTCTGGAACAATACTTCCATCAACATTTAAGTTTTCAGGCAAAAGAAAGAGGTGCTTTGTAATTACTATATTCTTTTTACTAGTGTCCTGTGATGTTACCTGATAAGGAATGAAAATAAAAGGTCCTGTAACTGTTTGCTCACCTGACCATCCATTTGCCACTTCATTTACGACTTCATCTTGTCTTGTTTCCCGTTCTTTTACTAATTCTCTGACAAAGGTTGTGGGAATTAACATCACTAAAATCAAACCTGCAGTGATTAGCCCCTTCATTAGCGTTTTGTTCGATGGAATTCCTTTTGTTTGAATGCTCACATTTGCGCTTGAAACGTTTAAAACTGTTTCCGAATTTTTGGTAGAGCCGTAATTATCGGCATCTTGAAACTGATTGTGTTCCATAAATCTGTCAATTTTTGTTGTTAAGAAATACTTGTTTATTTTTTTATTTATAAGTGCTATAGCCAAAAGTGATGGTGAAAAAAGTGCAAGCGTTGAATTGATAAAATTTTGTAAACTGTCTTGAGATTGGTCGAAAAGTAAATTGGAAAAGAGGAGACCATAGGAAATAGTACATAAAAAACAAAAAGCTATTAGACTATAATACTTATTCCAAAAAGAGAGATTCCATCTATTTATTAACGGAAGAATAAAAAAGAGAAGAATGAGAATTGGGACACTAAAAAGTGAAGAGAAAATCCATATAATTAGGATGCTCTGCAAATCGGAAATGAGATTAATCTTTTCTGTACAAATGCAAAAGCCTAATGCAAACACAATATTTGTCAATGCCCAAATTAAAATAGCAATGATTCGTGACGATTCTTTTCTTTTATTCATAAAAGTGCTTTGAAATTCAAAGTATAGATGCAAAAAAAATTATTTACTATTCTTAATCATTTGTTCTAAGGCATCAAGGTGTCTCTTAAATGCTAATTGCCCATCCTTAGTTGCCTTATAAGTAGTGTTAGTCTTTCGACCTATAAAGCCCTTCAATACTTGTATATAACCACTTTCTTCCAAGCCTTTGATATGACTAGCCAAATTACCATCGGTTATTTGCAATAATTCTTTTAGCTCATTAAAGTTTATTTCATCATTCACCATTAAGGCACTCATGATGCCTAATCTGATGCGATTGTCGAAAACTTTATTTAAATGTAAAATGGGGTTCATTGCTTAAAGTAAAACGGTAAATAATTAAATAAAAATGTTTGTTGACTTCCTGTTGATATAACTTAAATAAACTTAGCTCTTGGTAATTAAATCTTACCATAAAATGTACTACTTAATACTTATAATTCGCTATTGTCTTTCATATTTCAACCACATAATCAGACCATAGATGATGTGCAACCCACCAAAACCTGCTGCCCAAAGCCATATCCCTTTATCTATAAAAAACAAATTAATAATTCCGATTATTAACTGTGAGTAGCCTAAATATTTAATCTCGATTAGGGTAAATTTTGATGCATTTACCAATGCCAAACCATAAAAAATAAGACATGCTGGCGCAACTAAACCGACAGCGCCAAGCAATATTAATTTAAGAAGAAACACACCACCTACAAGAAGAGGGATACTTAAATTAACAAACAATCGTTTTGAGGTTGTGCCCCAAACAGATACATTAGTAGTCTTACTTCGAAGAAAGGTAAATACAAAAGAAGAAATTAGTGCTGCAATGAAAGTAAGGATTGCAATCTGCATTAGGTTATTCCCCAATAAATTAGTGATTGAAAGTGATTGATTATATAGATTAATATCAATGCTGCTTATGAATCCACTATAACTATTGTTGATGACATTACTCGCAAAATAGGCACCCACTAATGCACAGGTTCCTGCGGCAATCCCACTTAATCCACTCAAACTAATAAAACGACTACTTCGCTCCATCATCTGTTTTATTTGATGAAGCTCTTCCTGTTGTTTAGAATTTGTATTACTCATAAAAGCACTTTGAAATGCAAAGTAAATAGAAAGATTTGAAAACACCAAACTATTTTTATAAAATAAATTGGGAAAAGGTTATAACTCGATTTTGACGGATTAAATGATAATGATGATGAAAATCTCATGTTGATAATTAAGTAAAACTTTCATTAGCATTCGTTTTATGTACAAATACAGTATTGTTATTTCAAAATAGGTATTTAATTTATTGAATAATTCTAGGATAAATAATGATTTCATTTATTAACCGACTCATAAAAGATTGCAACCTTTCTAGTAGATTTAAACCAAACTATCCTTTATTAAATCAACATTATAATTACTGCTTTTTATGAAGAATCTATTCTTATTTGTACTAAGTTTTATTCTATTACTTGCTCAAAGTACTGCACAGTCTAAAAATGACACTTTACCTATTTACAAAAATGCAAAACTCCCTATTGAACAGCGTATCAATGACTTATTGAGCAGGATGACTGTCGAAGAGAAGGTTTATCAAATGAGTGCTGTCCGCTTAGGAGAAGGGGATGAAA
>CANCKV010000075.1 GCA_947378615.1 Chitinophagaceae bacterium
TCATCTAAATAAACTACGGTACTTGTTTTATAAAAGCGAATCATCAAATTGGAGGATAAGTTATTTACAATACAATTATAAAATGTTAAGGTAGTCGTTAAAGCATAAGATGAACCTATTTGTATAAAATTAATTCCACCGTCTGTTGACACTCCTACTTGCAAAGGAGAACCTGCTCCTGTTGAACTAGACGCCCAAAAACTGATTGTACCAATACCTCCTGATGCAATATTGGGAGAAATAATATTAGAACCACTTGTGCTACCTATTTGGCAAGCATTAGGAGAAGAATGGTAATACAAAGAATTAGTTGTATTCTGAACGTATTTAAATTTCCAGATTCCACTTGCTAAAACGTAGCTCCCTGTTGCATATCCTGTTGGCATTCCTGATCCACCTGTTAATACTGATGTTGTAGTTTCATTAAAGTTCTCCGTTAGTTGCTGAGAATCGCATTTGAGGGTTAATAACAAGGGCAGCATTAATAAAAAGACCCACTTTACTGCCGATTTAAGGAGTGGATTAACTTGAGAAATGTTTACGATAACTACTGTCATAATAGACATTAGATTACCTAATAATATCTTTTTCATTAGACGGATTATTTTCAGCTTTAATGCTTGAGAATAATTCATGTAAACCTAACCTGTTTTTTCTAATAAAAATGATATTTGCAATGTATTTATTTTATTTTACAATAATAATTCACTCTTGTGCATGATTCAAGTCTAAATAATAAAAATTAGTGACTTGTAATTTTTTGTCAACTATTTTTTTTTAGAAACTACAATAAAAAATTATTATTTCAACACTTTTTTGTAACAATTTATGACATCAGAGTTAATGTTGGGAAAACCCTATTTCTTAATCAACACTTCAACTCTCCTCCAAATTAAGATTTCAATTCCACAACATAAGAAGTAACATCAAAGAAAACTTATACTTAGCATTAAGCTACCTTAAAATGCCAAGTAAATATTGCATAAAAGAACCTCAATTCAAGAATACTCAGCTAGCATACCCAATATTTAGTTGATAAAAGCAATTTTCCATAATGGGGTTTTATTAAAAAAGTTCCGATCATGAGATCTTCCATCTTCTGCCAATATTTGGTTCAAAAGTATTAGTAATAGACATCAACCTACCATCCTTTTACTTTCTTCTCCCATTTTTCTGGTAAATTATATACTACTTTAGTGCGTATATCCTCTACAGATGCACCCACCGATATTTTGTAATCTCCCGCATCTGCTACCCAAGAAGAACTACTTTCATCAAACGATGCCAAATCGCTTTTGTGGAATATTAATTCTATCGTTTGAGATTCTGATGGCTGTAACAACTTCGTCTTAGTAAATGCCTTTAACTCATATTTTGGCTTATCCAACTTTCCTTTAGGTGCAGTGATATACAATTCTGCCACTTCCTTTCCTGCCACTTTTCCTGTATTTGTTATAGTTAGAGTTGCAATGATATCGTCTCCTTTTGTAGTTACTTTTAAATTACCATACTTGAAACTAGTATAGGATAATCCATAGCCAAAAGGATAGGAAACGGTCTTGCCAAAAGTGGAATAATGACGATAGCCAACATAGATACCTTCCTCATATTTCGTGTAATCAACGTTTCTTTTCTTGTCCTTTGTGGCGTCAACTTCTGTTGCATATTCCGATGGAAAATTTTTGGCAGAAGGAACTTCCTCATAATTTACAGGGAAAGTAACGGGCAATTTACCCGATGGATTTTCTATTCCTTTTAATACATCTACAATTGAATTACCTCCCTCCTGTCCTGGTTGCCAAGCGACCAAAATTGCATCGGGTAAGTTTTTCCAAGAGGCTGTCTCTATCACTCCACAAATATTTAATATCACCACCACTTTCTTTCCAGCCTTGTGAAAGGCATTGCTAACATCGGTAAGCAACTTTTTTTCTCCATCGGTCAACACAAAATCATAGTTTATAATCCTATCCGAACCCTCACCCGAATTTCTTCCAAAAGTAATAATCGCAATGTCTGAATTGGCAGCAGAGGCTTTCAAATCGATTTCAGTGGGCAGCAATTCAGGAAGATGATAAGTACGTTGCCATCCCTTAATTTCCTTTGACTTTTTAATGAATGGCATACTATCCCCAATGTATTTTGAATACATGGCCACAAAATTTGTTTCCAATGGGATATTCGCATTTGCAAAACCTTGTTGCAGATTTACAACATAAGCCTTATTTACATCTCCTGACCCTGTACCACCCGCAGTAAATAAATCATAAGAATACACACCAAATAAAGCCACATTTTTTAATGAAGACTTGAGTGGCAATGCCTGTTTTTCATTCTTCAACAACACCAATCCCTCTGTTGCAGATTGACGAGTGACTAATGCGTGGGCTTTTAGGTCGGGCTTATTTGAAGGAATGTAACCCGTGAATCGAGGTGTCTTTTGTACCATCTCTAAGATGCGTTCAATATTTTTATCTACTACAGAAACCGCCAACTTTCCAGACTTCAAACTTTTTAAAAGGGTATCATAATCGATTTTTCTACCAGGTTCCAAAAGGTCATTCCCTGCCAACATTTGGTCGATAGGGTTACTGCCTCCATGCCAATCGCTCATCACCATCCCTTTAAAACCCCATTCATTACGGAGAATAGTATTAATTAATACGGGCGTTTCTGATGTATAACGACCATTTAATTTATTGTAAGAAGTCATAACAGTCCAAGGATTAGACTCTTTTACAGCAATCTCAAAGTTTTTGAGGTACAATTCCCTCAATGCCCTTTGTGAAACAATTGCATTTGTTTGATGACGATTTGTTTCTTGATTGTTGCAAGCGAAATGCTTGATAGAGGTGCCAACACCTTGGCTTTGAACCCCTCTCACAAAAGCAGCCGCAGTCTTGCCTGCAAGCAAGGGGTCTTCGGAATAATATTCAAAGTTGCGCCCATTCAAAAGGTTGCGTTGTATGTTCATTCCAGGTGCAAGAAGTACATCAGCACCATATTCTAAGGTTTCATTCCCCATTGCGGCCCCTACATTTTGCACTAAGTCTTTGTTCCAAGTTGCCGCAAGAAGGGTGGCGACTGGAAAACCCGTACAGTAAAATGTGGCATCGCTATTAGGGCGTTTAGGTTTGATTCTCAAACCTGCAGGACCATCCGAAAGTACTGCGGAAGTAATTCCTAAACGGGGAATTGGGGTAGTAATTCCCGCTGCACCTGGCACTAAGTTTTTAGCTTGACTGATGAGCAATTTACTCGTACTATCATACCCATTTGTACTCGCCCCATTGACCATTTGTGCTTTTTCTTCCAACGTCATTGAAGAAATCACTTCTTTAATAGCTGCTTTGCCTAATTGTGGCAATTGTGCATGTACATTGATTGTAGTGATAACCCCTAAAATAAAAATTACTTTTTTCATATTTGAAAAGTTACACCTAATGATGGCTATTAATGTTAAAAGTTTAATAGCCCCATTCTATCCACATCTAGACTTACTTATTCTCCGAAAAATAAACCGTCCTATCATCCATCTCCTTCATTTCTCCAATCAAATCCAATGTCTTTCTTAAACGGATGTCTTGTGAGGAGGCCCCTGCCATAAACTCGTACTTACCTGCCTCTATCACCCACTTATCTTTCTCCACATCGTAATAGGCGAATTGTTGTGGAGAGACTTTGAAGGTCACCGTCTTTTCCTCTCCTACCTTTAAATCTACTCGCTGAAAACCCTTTAACTGCTGCATCTTCATCGGTACAGACAAACCCTTTGTGGCCACATACAATTGTACAATCTCTGTCCCACTTCTTGTTCCTGTATTCTTTACCTTACAACTAACAGGTATCCATTTATCTTCCAACTTTGCCTTTTCAGGAACAATCAAATTCCCATATTGATAGGTGTTATAGGACAGTCCATACCCAAACGGGTAGAGGGGTTCATTATCCTTTTCGTAACCATCGCTGTAGGATAGCTTTTGTTGTTCCTCACTCTTTGGATAAGTAACAGACAGTTTTCCTGACGGATTCACATTGCCTAACAACACATCTGCCACCGCATTTCCCCCTTCTTCTCCAGGATACCATGCCTGAATGACAGCCGCACACTTTGGCTCTAACTCTGTAATCACTTGTTGACGACCTCCAAATATGACTAACACTACAGGCTTTCCTGTTGCAATCAGTTTCTGAACAAACGCCTCCTGTTCGCCTGGCAGCCTGATTCCCTTGCGTTCCCTTCCTTCACCACACAAATAAAGATTCTCGCCTACTGCGGCAATAATCACATCACTTTCTTTTGCAATTTTAAGCGCAATGGAAAGGTCGGGTTGTGGCAATCCCTTGATAGCCAACATCTTCACCTTGCTTAACCTATCATCGCCCGGAGCGGTTGTGTTTACCTTCGACTCCAACGGGGCACTCCAATCGCAACCACGTTCATGTTGAATTACTACGTCTTTAGACACTTTAGCTTTCAATCCTTCCAATAAGGTAACTAACTTAGGGAACTCCGGATTTGTAGGAATATTCCACCAAAAGCCCGATAAGGACTGATAGGTATAATCGCCTGTCAATGCCTGAATTGAACTTGCATTTGGGCCTACCAAAGCAATCTTCTTGATTTGGTTTTTTAATGGCAGTATCCCATTGTTTTTCAATAAAACCAACGATTGACAGGCAGATTGATACGCCAATTTGCGTTGTGTTGGCTCATCAAAATCAAGTGTACCATCAGTTCCAAAGACAGGATGTTCATCCAATAACCCAAGATTTGCCTTGAGGATAAGTACCCGCTTTACGGCATCCTCAAAGGTCTTACGGCTTACTTTTCCTTCCTTAATAGCATCTAACAAATAGGGAAATGTCCTTCCTGTTGCCAATTCCACATCAGCCCCTGCATTGATACTTTTTACCCCTGCTGCCTTATAATTGGTGGGATTGATTTCTCCTGCGGTATATCCCATCGCTCCATAATCGCTCACGACAAGTCCATCGAAACCAAGGTGCTTGCGTAAGATTGTATGAAGTAAATTATCGTTTGCAATGGAAAACTCATCGCCAAACTTGGCATAGGAGGGCATCAGGCACTTGCTGCCCCCCAACTTCATCGCCACTTCATGTGGGAATAAGGCATCCTCATAAATGGCACGTTTATCCTTAAATTCTCCTCCATATCCTGCAAAGTGCTTGGTGGTAACAGCCACACCTTTTCTGAAATCTGTACCCTGCAAGCCATTTACAAATGCCAATCCCATCCTACCAACAAGATAGGGTTCTTCGCCAAAGCTTTCTTCAATCCTTGACCAATGTGCATTTGTAATCACATCTAACATTGGCGACAAGGCCATCGTTGCCCCTCCATCCCTCATTTTGTGAGCCGTGAATTGCGTATTCTTTTCTAACAAATCAGGATTCCAAGTACAAGACATTCCAATCTGTTGAGGCAAGGTAGTAGCACCTAATGTTGCAAATCCTGTAATTGCCTCCTCATGGAAAATGGCAGGAATACCCGAATGAGTTTGCGTCATCAGATACTGTTGTAAGTCCCGTACAAAACCCCTGAGTTCTTCGGGTTTCATGTATAACGAGGATGAATATTGACACAAATGTCCTATCCCATTCGGAATCTTTTGTTTACATAATTCTAACGACAACTTACCATCTTTTACCAAATCTTGTGGACGAATCCCAATCAGTTGTTGCAATTTATCCTCATCAGTTAGGCGTGCAAAAACCTTTTCAACCCTCCCCTCCGTTTCCTTATCAGAATAGGGTTTGTTATTTGACTTATTTACTTGTGCAATACCTGTTGCAAATAAAGTTAATCCCGCAGCCAACATGGTGAGGTGGCGTAATTTTAAAGTTTGCTTTTTCATTTACTTAATTTATTTTAAATAGTTATGAGTTATGAGGGACGAAGGATGAGTGTTCAGTTAAAATCCGCATCAAAAATTGCTTTTTACATTATTTTTATCAATTTATATGTCGTCCCTAACGTGACTTTGAAACCTTTATTGTTAGATTGCTACAAACATTTCGTTCCTAACGGAACTTTGAGTCCTTGATTCATCTAAAAAATAATATTCAATAGACTATTAGATATTCATGAATTAGAAATTCTAAGAATTAATCATCTACATAAAATTCATATTTCATAACTCAAATTACCTATCTCTTACTTTATAATTCTTGATAACTTATATTTCATAACTCATAACTCATAATTCTTAACTACCTACTCACTTTCCAACTCTTATCCTTGTTTATCTGAATATTTACCTTTTTTCCATTAATTGTCAAACTGATTTTAGTATCTCTACCTGTTGTATTTGAGACAATTGTTTTTTCTATATCCTCCACTGCATCTGAAGGATTATGTGGAACAAGAATAGTTGTAAACGTTACGGGTTGATTGCTTTTGACAATCTGTTTGGCATGAACCGTTAATGGTTTGAGGGTATAATCCTCCTGCTGACCACCGTAAGTACGACCTGCTGCCTGCTCGAAATAAACAAGTAATTCTTTTTCCTTTGGTTTGCCAAACATATCCACCCACACTCTTTCGCTCGGTGCATTGAACCAATTGGTTCCCTGTTTATTGGGTGCTTTATACAATTGCCAAATAGTTCCTGCCATCATTCCATCTGCATCCTCACTTGGTTCAAGATAATCCTGCAACACCAAGATTCCCTCCTTAGTTAAAACCATCCGACGGGTAAGTTTGGTGTCTGAAACAAAATGGTCACCTAGTACAATTTCCCCAAAACAATCCTCTCCTTTCACATCCGTTTCTGCATTTAGTAGCTTATTCTGATTATCCATATCACCCATTGTTGCCCCCACACTTTCGGTACGCACAATAAATTCTATATCTTCTTTTGATGCATTATCAGGTGCTTTATGTTTCCAATCGAGCTTGATATATTTATAGTCTTTCAAGCTGAATTCTGTTGGAATATTCACCCATACAAGGGTTGTACCATTGTTAGGTTGGGTGAGTTTCAATGCCTTTCCATTCAAGGCATCATCTGTTAATTCCGCCTGTTTATTATTTGGCATGCCTGTTTCCACATCAAAGGTCTGTAGCATTTTCACTCCTGCTTTACCTTCAAGACGAAGGTTGTCAATATATATTTCTGCACCCTTTTTCACGTTAGCAATTCTAAATTGTACGCTCTTAAAACTCCTTAAGGAAGAATCGGTATTGCTAATAATTGGTGCATTTGTCAATTCCAATTGGTCGGAAAACCATTTGTTAGTTATGGCCCTAACATTACTCTCCGAAAACGGGAATCCATCCTTTTCTGCTTTTTCAACCACTACGGTATTAGTAGCCCGTGCATCCCAAACATGACGGGAAACACCATGATAAAATGGATAATTGTCCGACTCAAAATAATTGATTCCGCCCCTTTGTTTGGCATGTGCGTGTGAACCTCTTGCATACAAATCACTTATAACGAAGGGCACACCCAAATTGCGAGATGCCGCAAGCAATAACAAATTCGGGATATTCTTTATCCCTTGTTTATTGGTACGGGTAGTAACCTCTGATTTAGTCTTAGCCATGTCAGGTTTTAAATTCAAAGGAGGAAGAATTGCAGCCTCGGACAAAATGGCGGCATCAATTCCAATCTTTGGATTCATATTCTGCAATCCCAAGTTAAAGAGTTTCCAAGCAGCATACAGATAAGTAGGGTCATTGAATAGACGGGCAACTCGTTCAAAAACGCATATATAAGTTTCGTAAGCAAAGAAATGGTCATCGGCATATTCGGGCAGGAAACCACTTGGAGCCTGTAAATCACGGTATCTGTCAAACCACTTCTTAATTTCCTTAGTCTTCAACAATTCCGTTCTGCCACTTTCATCAGCCATAGAAATTATGTCCTTCAAATCAAGCCCTTCGTAGCCTGTTGAGGATTCATCAACATCACGATTCTTATACCAGAAATTCCAAATCGTATCTGCATAAGCCTTCCATTTAGCGGCATTAGGTGCTTTCGGAAATAGTGTGTAAGCCCTAACAGCCCCTAAGGCACGAGCCTGAATCTGATTATGGTCTGTTATTTCGTTAGGAGCAAAATTTTTGTCAATCAACTTGATGATTATTGGGTCGTATTCATTTCCCAATCGCCCATTATCTTTTAATACTTTGACAGCTACAGTAAATTCTCTTGTTATTGCAAAAGTGCCTCCATTCATCAACTTTTCATTTTTTTGCCATGCATTCAACATGATTTTAACGACTGTTTCTTCTCTATCGAGGTACTTTACATCCTTTGTAGCGTTATACATGATTGCTAAACGAAATGGATAAGTTGTTAAATGACCATTATCACTTGCCTGAATCATCCGCTCGATTTTAGAATCGGGATAGGTTCTCATCATAGGGTCGAAATACTTGATTGCCGTCTGTATGTAATCGGGCTTAGGTGGCAATTGTGCTTGCACTACATTAACAACAGTGAATGTTGATAAAACCATTAAAATTGTAGATAAACGTTTTTTTTTCATTCTATTTATATTTTTCAACGATGTAAGAATATTTTTAATCCTACAACTTTTATAAATCTTATATTTTTCTCCAACACAAAGACTGAAAGACGCTAAGGCTCTAAGTCAAGATTAAGTTTCTTATTTTCCTTTTTTCTTTGTGCTCCTTTGCGACTTTGTGTCTTTGTGTAGAAAAAAAACATCTTAGCCCCCTTTTTTTCTTTGTGCAGCTTTGAGTCTTTGTGTCTTTGTGTTAGAGATAAAAACTTTAAACTCTTATTTGACAGAAATGGTATTGAAAGACTTTGGTTTCAATTCAGCAGCAATCGACTTTCCATTCACCACAATATTTACTTTTTTGGATGTTCCCAATGGATTGGCCACCAATAAAACCGTTGTTCCATTCTCATTGACAAATGCAAGACAATCCTGATATCCACTCGTTTGAACAAGATTTGCACCCTGCAATACATAATGACTCAAATGTTTCATCAAATAATATTCAGGATTATACACAACTTCCTTCGAAACAGTATCTATTGACACTAACATATTCTGTCCCCAGCCCCAACTGCTAAGTCCTTTCTTTTCCAACACCATGTTCCAATACATATATGAATTTGCTCCTGCCGAAAGGTACAATTTCATTAACCCCCAAGTCTTTTCGGCTGCACGCCAATCATTTTCATTATCGCCACATTCCGATTCTGTTTGCATATAACGATATTGAGGATACTCTTTTGTAATTGTTCCTATCGCTTTCTTTCCAGCCCATTGAAACCCAACTCCACTGATATATTGTGCAGCATCCTTGTTATTTAGAATTGTACGAACATAATCGGGTTCGCCATAATTGATAGTGCCGAGCCAAATATGAGTAGCAATACTATCTTCCTTGAATCGTGGTCCGAGGTGTTTTCCAATGAAAAATGAAAGGTCTTCAGGACGCCATGTACAACTCGGCCATTGAGGTGCGTAAGCTATTTCATTCTGCACATCGAGTCCATCTATCTTAACCCCTTCCTTTTCGTAAGCCTTGATAAACTTTGAGAAATACAATGCATAAGCTTTCAAATAACTTTCCTGCATGATAAAGGCTGTTGCATTGTTCAAAATATTCTTTGCCGTATCCATATCATTACCAATCTTAACGGTCTTCTTTACTGAACCTGCACGCATTGCATAATGTTTATTTACCTTCATCCAAGTTGGTGGGGACCAAGGGGATGCCCAAATACGCAAGTCTTTCCGAACCTTTAACGCCTCCTTGATATAAGGAATCAGGATATAACGGTCTCTATCAATATTAAAATTACGCATGGTGAAGTCCTCGGGAACATCATCGAATGAATAGTAACTC
>CANCKV010000076.1 GCA_947378615.1 Chitinophagaceae bacterium
AAATCCACTTCTTTTTAATTGCACTAATAATCTATCAATATTATAAAGATACTCCCCAATATCCTCAATGAAAAGTATCTTTCCTTTGTCAGAATAGCTTGATTTTGAACCAATCAAATGAGCAATAATACTTAGATTACCTCCAATTAATTCACCTTTAGCTATACCTATTTTATTCAACGGATGATGAATAGTTGTGTAAGAATAAGAGTCACCTTCTATCACTTTTTTAATAGACTGTACATAGTTATTTTTGAAGCCATTATCGTTGAATGCAGCACTCATAGGCGCATGAATAGTGGCAATTCGAAGATGTTGATTAATATGGGCATGCAAAACAGTTATATCACTATATCCAATCAGCCATTTGGGATGTTCTTGAAAGGATTCGAAATTTATTTGGTCAATAATCCTAGATAGTCCATATCCACCTCGACCAAAAAGAATTGCTTTTATATCCCGATTATCTAGCATTATTTGTATATCTAAAAGCCTTTCTTTATCAGTGCCAGAAAAATAATGATACTGATTACCTGCAGTTTTTCCTAGTACAACCTGATACCCCCATACTATTAATTGTTCAACACAAGTATTTATTTTTTCTAATTGCATATATCCTGAAGGACATATAATTGCGATGGTATCTCCTTGTTTTAAATATGGTGGAACTGTTATCATTTAAATAAATTATGGTGCGTAAAAGTATATGGAAATAAAAATGATTGCGAAATAATTTTCAACAGTTCAAAATCCATCAACGTGTTTTGAAACTTTATAGTGCAGGCATCAAAACAATAATAAAGCAATTAGAGCTAAAAATATTTTCCCAAACATTAAACCACCCTGCCTTATGTTTGCAAAAATTGAAGAGGAGATAATGTTCTCTGAGTTAATTGAAATGAAAAACACTATTTGAGCATTATAAACAAAATGCAATCAATCATTGTTTTCAGATAAATCATTATTTAAAGAAAAAATTATGGAATTAAAGGACCGTATTCAGGCTATTTGGAGCGACAGGGCATTATTGAAAGATGCAGCGTATATTGATACAATCAGAGACGTGATTGAACAAGTAGATAAGGGACAATTACGAGTGGCATCTCCAACCGAAAATGGTTGGGTTGTAAACGAGTGGGTAAAGCAGGCGATTTTATTGTATTTTGGTATTCAACAAATGCAAACTTATACGTTGCCGCCTTTTGAGTTTTATGACAAAATGTTATTGAAAAAAGATTATGCAGAGCTTGGTGTAAGGGCTGTTCCTCATGCGGTTGCCCGTTATGGAGCTTATCTTGCTAAGAATGTAGTATTGATGCCAAGCTATGTAAATATTGGTGCGTTCGTTGATGAGGGTACAATGGTGGATACTTGGGCTACTGTGGGCAGTTGCGCACAAATCGGAAAGCATGTACATCTAAGTGGGGGAGTAGGAATTGGTGGAGTTCTTGAACCATTACAAGCTAGTCCTGTTATCATCGAAGATGGTTGTTTTATTGGTAGCAGATGTATTGTAGTAGAAGGTGTAATTGTTGAAAAAGAGGCAGTTTTAGGTGCAAATGTGGTATTAACTCAATCAACGAAAATTATAGATGTGAGTGGTTCAGAACCAATTGAATACAAAGGACGTGTGCCAGCAAGAAGTGTAGTGATTCCGGGTACTTATGCTAAAAAGTTTCCTGCAGGAGAATACCATGTGAATTGTGCATTGATAATTGGTACTCGTAAACCAAGTACAGATTTAAAAACAAGTCTTAACGATGCTTTGAGAGACTTTAATGTAAGTGTATAGTCATTGTACATATTTTTTACTTTTAGGTTTACGTCAAATAAAATAAGGCATAAAAAACAATCATTTAATAACAATTATCTTTTGATCAATAAAATAATCAAAAGATATTGTTCTAATTTGAAGTTTTTTATGCCTTATCCTTAACATCTCTAATACTATTTTTTGAAAAAACAAATAAACTTAGTTGGATTTGCAATAGCACTTTGCGGAGCAATACTGTTTTCTACGAAAGCAATATTTGTGAAACTTGCATTTCATTCCACGCACACTAATGCAGTGACATTGCTAAGTTTACGTATGTTATTTTCTTTGCCATTTTATATCTGTATTGCATTTTTTGTATCTAGACGGGAAGGCGTCGTTTCAATTTCACCAAAGCAATGGTTTTATATTGGATTGATGGGGATTTTGGGCTATTATCTAAGTAGTTTGTTCGATTTTATTGGTCTTCAATATGTTTCAGCAGGCTTAGAAAGGCTAATTTTATTTTTGTATCCTACCTTCTCTGTATTTTTAAACTCAATATTGTTCAAAGCAAAGATAAACAGAGTACAATTTATTGCTTTGCTATTGACCTACTTAGGAATTGGATTGGCCTACTATGGTGAGTTTAGGATTGATACAAGTAACCCGAATTTCTTTTACGGTTCTTTCATGGTCTTTCTTTGTAGTATCACCTATTCCTTTTATCTCGTTGGAACGGGTAGGTTAGTAAACAAGGTTGGTGCTGCTAGATATACCGCTTATGCCATGTTGTTTGCTACAATTGGAATTTTTCTACACTACACTGTTACGGAGTCAATTTCTGGATTTGTTTTTACGCCGCTACTAGTTAGTTATGGAGTTGTTTTAGCAGTTGTTGCCACTGTTATACCATCTTTTATGATTTCTAATGCGATGAAAAGGATTGGTAGTAATAATGTTTCAATCATCACAAGTATTGGTCCTGTAAGCACAATTATTCAGGCTCATTTTATTTTAGGAGAAAAGATTTTTACAGAACAAATAATAGGAACAGTACTCGTAGTTATTGGAGTTTTATTAATTGGATGGAGGCAAAGAAATACTGAATCGTAATATTGACAACAAAAGAAATAAGAAAGGCTTATGGAAGACAATTCACCACAACCGAATGGCGATATTTTGATTCAAATTGTGAAAATGGAGATGCCTTATGGAAAATATAAGGGAACTCTAATCTACCGACTCCCGATGTTTTATTTAGAATGGCATAAAAGAACAGGTTTTCCGAAGGGCAAAATGGGTATTCTTCTTGAAACTATTTATGAAATAAAATTAAATGGACTAGAGGATTTGCTCAAACCATTAATAAAGAAATAGTTCTTTTATTAAAATCAACTTTTCAATACAATTCTAAATAATGATGTCTTTTCATCATTCAAAACTAACGCCTTCTAATACTTATTTAATAAATTTTAATACAACTTATAACCAAATCAACCTAAAACTTATAACTTATAACTTAATACTTACAACCTAAAACCTTCCCCTTTTCATCAACTTACTCCCTATTTATTAACATATAAGTTATTAAATCATCATTATTGACTAAAGTCTTCTTATCCATAAATGAATGCCACTATATTTGGCATTTTTAGCATTTGATTCATTTATGTCGAAAAAACAATTGATTCAGCGAGATATTAGTTGGCTTAGCTTTAATGCAAGGGTATTGCAAGAGGCTAATGACCCTACTGTTCCACTGAGAGAAAGAATTAGGTTTTTAGGAATTTTCTCAAATAATACGGATGAGTTTTTTAGGGTTAGGGTGGCGACTTTGAAACGAATGGTAGAATTTGAGGATAAGCGTAGAAGGCTAAATATGCACATGGAAAATAATCCACAGCATATTTTAGAACAAATACATACGATTGTACTTCGTCAGCAAACTGAGTTTAATCGTATTTGGGAAGGGATATTAAATGAATTGAATGAAGGAAAAATTTTCTTAATAGACGATTTGCATTTGAATAAAGAGCAAAAAGTATATGTGAGGAATTATTTTGATGAGCACGTCCGTAGTAATGTAATCCCCTTAATTATCGAAAACCTACCTCAGATGCCTTACCTAAGAGATAAGAGTATTTATTTAGGGGTAGTAATGAGGAAAAAGGATGATGCTTATCAACAAAAATATTCATTGATTGAGATTCCTGTCACCGCTGTCGGTCGTTTCATAGAACTTCCTGCAAAAGAAGGTGAACATAACATCATTTTATTGGAAGATGTGATTCGTTTCAATCTTCCACATATATTCTCCTATTTTGGTTTCGATTATTTCGATGCACATGCATTTAAAATCACTAAAGATGCTGAAATTGATTTAGATCAAGATGTAAGTACCACTTTTGTTGAAAAGATTGAAAAAGGACTTAAAAATCGGAGAAAAGGGAAACCTGTTCGGTTTGTTTATGATAAGGATATGGATGCAGGCTTGCTTGAATATTTAATTAGAAGATTGAGTTTAGGCAATAAAAGCAATATTATTCCCGGAGGAAGGATTCATAATTTTAGGCACTTCATGGATTTTCCTGATGTATTTGCAGAAGGAAGCGATAGAAATAAACCGTTTACTCATCCTGAATTGAAGGGCGTTATTAGGGTGACCGATGTGATTTTGAAAAAGGATATCATGCTCAACTTTCCCTATCATTCTTATGATAGTGTGATTGATTTATTGAGGGAAGCAGCAATGGATCCTCAGGTATTGAGTATTAAACTCACTGCTTATCGGCTAGCTTCAAATTCCAAAGTAATCAATGCCCTTGTAAATGCATCTCGAAATGGGAAAGAAGTGGTGGTAATGCTCGAATTGAAGGCTAGGTTTGATGAAGAAGCCAATTTAGAATGGAAAGAAGTGTTAGAACAGGAGGGAGTTAGGGTTTTGTTGGGTGTTCCTAAAATGAAGATACATGCAAAGTTGTGTGTCATAAAGAAAAAAGTAGGTACTCGAACTATTCAATATGGTTTTATCAGTACAGGTAATCTAAATGAAAAAACAGCAAAGGTTTATGGTGATCATTGTTTATTAACTGCAAAGCGAGCAGTAATGGCAGATATCAATAGATTATTTAATTATTTGGAGAATTGGAAGACAGGAATTGGTCATTTGCATTTATGTAAAACACTTTTGATATGCCCAACTAATATGCGATCTGCTTTCGAATCACAGATTCTTAAGGAAATAAAGTTTGCAAAAGCGGGGAAACCTGCCTCAATTACCTTGAAAGTAAATTCATTGAGCGATGCCAAGTTGATAGAACGATTGCATGAAGCCGCTGAAGCAGGTGTTAATCTTAATTTGATTGTTAGAGGCATTTTTTGTGCACCTTTTGAGAAAAAGAAATATAAAAACCATGTGAAAGCAATTAGTATTGTAGATGAGTATCTTGAACATGCCCGTATCATCATTTTTAACAACGGTGGAAACGAGAAGATTTATATTTCCTCAGCTGATTGGATGGTTCGAAATTTAGATCATCGACTTGAGGCTGCAATTCCAATAACAGATAAGGATATAAGGAACGAAATAAAAGAGATTATCAACATTCAATTGAGTGATAATATTAAGGCAAGGGTTCTTGATAAGGAACTAAGTAATAATTATGCTCCTTTTGTAGGCAAGAAGCGTGTTCGTTCTCAGATTGAAACATACCATTATCTTCATCAAAAAATAAAATAAATTGATTTTAGCGGCAATTGACATTGGTAGTAATGCTGCTCGGTTATTAATATCGAGTGTAATAGAAGTAGGAAATAAAAGGCCAGAATTTAATAAAGTGAATCTTGTTCGTGTGCCACTTCGTCTAGGATTTGATGTGTTTGAAACGGGTAAGATTTCAAAGGACAGGATAGAGATGCTGATTCAGACAATGAAGGCCTATCGACATCTTTTAAAAGTATATGATGTTACCGATTTTAGGGCTTGTGCTACTAGTGCGATGCGGGATGCGAAGAATGGTCACGAAATCATTGATTTAGTAAAAAAAGAAACGGGCATAACTATCGAAGTCTTAACAGGGGATAAGGAAGCCTCTATGATTAATCAGACTCACGTAGCTGAAATGCTTGATAGGTTTCATTCTTATCTCTATGTGGATGTAGGGGGTGGTAGTACGGAACTTACTTTTTTTGATGAAGGAAAAATGAAATATCGTGAAAGTTTCAATATTGGCACAATCAGGCTATTAAAGGGGCAAGTTGATGAAAGAAGTTGGGATTTAATGCGTGATCATCTGAAACAAAATACAAAATCTAATTTACCAATCACTGCTATTGGTAGTGGAGGTAATATTAATAAGGTCTTTTCTATGAGTAAAAAGAAGGAAGGAAAGCCTTTGCCCTTACAATTATTGAGAGATTTTCATAAAGAATTAAGTAGCTACTCTATAGAAGAGAGAATCAGGATTTATAAGTTGAAAGAAGATAGGGCAGATGTGATTGTTCCTGCATTATTAATTTATATCAATATCATGCGGTGGGCGGAAATTCCTGAAATATATGTTCCTAAAATCGGTATTGCAGATGGTTTGATTCAAACTCTTTATGACGAGATTCAGAGGAAATAGTAATAGAATCTATTATTACTAAGCTTTAAATACTCTAAAACTTAAGTAGTCTTAATTATGAAAACGAGATGCTAAGGGGGTATTATATTAATTCTTTAGGGGAATGATTCTTTCAGGATATTGCTCAATATGGTTTTTGAGTAAACTCCTTATAACATCATTTTCTTGATAGTGGGAGAGGAGTGGTTTTATTTTATAAGAATCATTTAATTCCTCACTTTCAATTATCCCAATCCCATAAAATTCTCCTTTTTCAATCAATATGTAAGTTTGGTAATCTTCCTTTATCAGAAATGTTTTCTTTTCTTCAATGGATTGGGAAATTATATTTTCTATAATCAGATTGTGTTCTTCTACGGCAGGCAAAGGCGTACTGTGTTCTAAACTCCTATCCAAAAAACATAGGGCAGGATGAAGATTGTACTCTCTTACCCACTGCCACAATTTACTATGTGCCTCTGTCAGCAGACTAAAAGAAAGGATTGGTTTCAAAATCTTCTTTTTCTTCTCAATACCCAATCTTTTATACCCTTTACCATCTTCAAATTCGAAAATACCATATTGATGTTCATAATGCTTTTGACTTTTATTAAATGCAGGCCACAAACGTTTGATTTCTACACTTTCTAATATGGAAGCAATCAATTCTGTGGCACAAACAGTATGGTTAATTTGATGTATTTCCCTTAAAAAATCTTGTTTTTGCTTACTAGGTTTATTATTTGAAAAGTGAGAAATCACCCTTTTCTTGATATTCTTTGCCTTACCAACATAAACTACCTTACCTGTTTTATTTAAAAAATAATAAATGCCAGGTTTTGCAGGCAAGTTATCAGCTATTTCTTCGCCTACATGCGGGGGGAGGTATTGATTAGACTTTTTTTTTACCATTTTATTCAATTCCCCACTTTTATCATGTTTCACTAACAATGAGAAAAGTTCTGCGGTCGCTAGTGCATCACCCGAAGCTCGATGTCGGTCATTGACATGAATGTTTAATTCTCTACAAACAGTTCCGAGACCATATTTTGGTAATCCGGGGAATATTTTCTTAGTCAATCGAATCGTGCAAAGCTTTGGTGTAACTAATTCGAATCCTGCTTGTGCTAATTGTAGTTTTACAAAGCTGTAATCGAAATTTACATTGTGTGCAACGAAAACCCTATCCTTCAAAAGGTTGAAAATATTATCTGCTAACTGTTCAAACTTTGGTGCAGTAGCAACCATTGCATCAGTAATTCCTGTTAGTCCCTGTACGTATTTTTGGATTGGCATACACGGATTGACTAGCGTTGAGTATTTTCCCTCCACCTCATAACCGTTGTGCAATACAATAGCAATTTCTGTAATATTATTTGCTCCTGCATGCCCTCCTGTTGTCTCTATATCTACTATTGCAAACATTTTTTTTAAATTTTATTGTTTCTACACAATTTTTAGTACACCTAATTCGTTTATATATAGCAACAATTTGTTTTTATTATTCACATTGTTAATAAAATTATCTACACCAAAAGAAATTTAAGGGTTATGGCAAGACAAGAAGTGACAAAAATTGACAGAGCATTTAAGAATGTTTCATTTATTGTAATGATTTATGTAGCAATCGCTATATTATCTTACTGGCATTTTAAAATATAACTGTCATATTTTAAGAGAAAATTCGAAAAGAACGGTTTGTTTAAATCGTTCTTTTTATTTTATTCCTTACTTGCAAATTTCTTTACCAATTAATCTTATGTAAAAATTTATTCTATCTATAACCTTTGTTGAATTGTAAATAGAAAAATTTAGCTCGCAATTTACTCTCAATTTTCAACTATTGAAATATTAAATTAAAAAAAGAATGCTTAATTTAGAAAATGTTCATCATATTGCTATTATTTGTAGTAATTATGAAAGAAGTAAGGATTTTTATTGTAATGTACTAGGGTTTACTATTGCGCAAGAGATATATCGAAAGGAGCGAAATAGTTTCAAACTAGACTTAATGTTGAATAACCATTATGTAATTGAGCTTTTTTCTTTTCCTGATAGTGTCCAAAGACCTACACGTCCTGAAGCGTATGGTTTGCGTCATCTAGCATTTGCTGTGAAGGATTTAGCTAAGGAATTGTTAGTATTAGAAAGGCTTGGAATCGATTATGAAGCAATAAGAATTGATGAAAGTACAGGCAAGCAGTTTATCTTTTTTAAAGATCCGGATGATTTGCCTCTTGAACTTTATCAAATCTAAACTTTTAGCCCAACTATTTTTATTCGAAATAATCGAGTAAATGAATGGAGTTAGTTTAGACTTATTCCGGGTGTTTTCGAGTATTTTATGCAAACAAAAAATACCTCCTTAAATATGGGTTCACTACGAAACCTTATTTAAGGAGGTATTCAGCAAATTTTTCTTCTTTTTCTAAATTCGCATTTTCCTAAGTAAGAAATATTCTAGATAAAATACTTTTATTCATTTTTATATACAAACACCTTATAGCCCCAAGGCTGCATGTCGAAACTTTGTCCATCCTTTAGTTCTACACTTTCATTTGAAAACAGTTCAACTGCTTTCCCCTTTATGGCACCATTAATAGTCGCTTTAGTTGCTAATTTATTCAAATTTAATACGACTAATATCTTATTGGTGCCTGAAGTCTTTAAATAAGAAAAAATGTTGTCATCATTAGAACTTTTAAGTTTTTCAAAGTATGCATTCGCTGCTAATGCGCTATTCCTTTTTCTCAAGGCTAATAGTCTGCTATAGAAACTTGCTCTAGCGTATTTTCCAAAGCGAATGGCATCCTTATAAAAAAAACTGATACTATCCAAATAGGGTTCTTCTTGACCACTATAAATCAATGGAACACTCTTATTTATGGTTTGTGTTAAGACTGCGAAGGGTGCATGAGTAATGCCCGGAGTTGTTCCATAATCAGCCTTATTCCAACTATTCTCATCATGATTGCTAGTGAAATACATGCGTAGTGCATTTTTTTGGAACTTTGATGATGCACTACTTAAGGCAGTGTCAAGGGCAAGTGCATTTCTTGTGCCTTTTGCAATATCGCTAAATTTGCTAAAAATGGACCACGTATAAGTGGCATCGAATCCCGCATCATGAATCCAAGGCTTTTCCGACTCTGCCAACATGAATATATTTCTTCCTTTACGAAGTTTGGCAATACATTTTGTCCAAAATGCTTGTAGTACTTCATCTGCTACATCGCAACGAAAACCATCGATATGGCTATTTTTCAGCCAAAATTCCATCGTTGCTGTCATTGTATCACATAATTGGGGATTGCTATAATTTAATTTCCTTGCATCAGTCCAATCAAAAGGAGACACGGCTTTGTGTGTACTACTGTCTTGTACGTAAAAATCTGGATTTTTAGTCAACCAATAATGGTCGGCAGCGGTATGGTTTGCCACCCAATCAATGATGACTTTAAAGCCCATTTCATGAC
>CANCKV010000077.1 GCA_947378615.1 Chitinophagaceae bacterium
CCTGATATAAATATTCAGAATGGCAATTCTAATAATCTGAATACCTCATTTACAAATAAGAGTTTGGTATATAATGTTAACCCTATTCAACAAAATAGTTATAATCAACAATCGGGGAGCAATAACAATAGTGTTAGTGGTAATGTAAATGCAACTTTTCGTCATCGATTTAAGTTGCCTGGACATACATTTTCTATCGGCTTATCTGGCAATTTAAATGATAACAATGCTAGTGGGTTTAATAATGCTATCACTAAGTATTATGTACCTACTGATTCAACAAAAATTACTACTCAAATAAGAAATAGTATTGGAAACAGTAATGGATTTGGTAGTAATTTTTCTTACACCTTTCCAATTGTCAAAAATAACATTATCGAATTGAGTTATGGATATAGTCAAAATAGTAGTCTTTCAGATGCGAAAACGCATGCACTTGATACATTAACAAAAACATATACTAGTATAGTAGATAGTCTAACAAATAAATTCAATAACGGGAATCATTCAAATAGGGTCAGTATTGGCTATCGAATTAAAACAGGAAAGTTAAATTTGGGTATTTCTAATGGAATACAATATACAAATCTCCATAGTGTAAATACATCAAAAAATACGAGTATCGTCAGATATTTTACTAATTTTTATCCAACCGCCCACTTTTTGTATGCCTTTAGTAAGCAAGAAAATCTACGAATTAACTATAATGGTCGGAGTAGTCAACCGGGAATTTCAGAGCTGCAGCCCGTTCCTAACAATAGTAATCCAGCAAATATCATTACGGGTAATCCTTACCTAGTACAGGAGTTTTCGCATAGCCTTCGGTTACTTTATACGTATGTTGACCCGGTCAGTTTTAGAAATATTTCATTTATGTTAAGTGGGGGTATTACCAACAATAAAGTAGTTTCGAGTACGACACAATTACCGAATGGATATCAAACAACCACCTATCAAAATCAGAATGGGGCATTTAATGCGAATACACATTTTAATTATGGCATTCAAATAAAATCACCTAAAAGCAACTTGAATTTTATTACAAATGCGGCCTATTCAAGAGATGTTAGCCTTATAAATGAAGCTGTGAACTATACTTATTCGTCGAATGCGGGTGAGAATATCAATTGGACAATGAATATCAAGGAAAAGCTCGACTTGAATTTCAACGCAGGATATAATTATCATATTGTCAGTTATTCTATCAAGAAACAAAACAATAAGGATTATTATACCGAAAGTATTTCACTCGAACCAACTTATACTTTTCCAGGTGATTGGTTACTAGGTAGTTCCTTTAATTACTCTTTTAACAGTGGTTTGGCTGCAGGATACAATGCGAATCTCCCTTTGTGGAATGCTAGTATTGCAAAAGAATTATTTAGAAAAAAACAAGGGGAAATTAAATTGATTGTGGTAGATATTTTAAATCAAAACGTAAATGTTTCTAGAAATATTACTACTAATTACATTCAAGATATACAGAACAACGTTTTGAAACAGTATTTTCTACTCACCTTTACTTATAATCTTAAAATGTTTCCTGGACAGCAGCGTCAGTTAGATAAAATTATCAGAAATATGACAGAAGAAGAAGGAGGAGGAAGCAGTAATAAGGGAAGTAAGCATGGTAAAAGGTTTTAATCGAAAAAAAGGGATAAAACAAGGAAAATAAAGAATTTTACTTTAATTACTGAATAACCAATCAATTGTTTCTCGTAGGGCATCCCATAAGATAACTCTATTACGAATTTATTTATCCTTTCTATCATCATGTCATCGGGATTTTCGGGAAATATCTTTTACTTACACAGAATATCAAATGATGAAGATTTCACTTGTAATAAGCTGTTCCTAAACCTAATGACTGCCCCTAAAGTGGGGAATTAGATGCTGACAATTGTAATAACTCATTGATTTCAAATAGCTATTACGACAAAACTTATTGGTAATAGCCCAAAGTGGCATGCTAATACTGAACCTTTGTGCCTTAGTCCTGAACCTTTGCATGCTAAGAATCACCCTTAAGGGGCATTTCCTGAGTCTATGTATCCATATATTGAGAACTTGTATGCTCGGACCTCTCCCTCATAAGCTCGGATTCAAACTTGCATGCCTGAATTCACCCTTTATTGGTCATTTCCTGAGACTTTGAATGCTCTCATCAAACCTTTGTTTACTATCGTCAAACCTTTGAATACTCGGAAATGAACTTGCATGCTCGGATTCATCCTTGATTGGTCATTTTCTGAGACGTTGAATACTCTCATCAAAGCTTTGAATGCTCGGAATTAATCTTGACTGATTTGTTTGAACCTTGATTGATGATTTCTTGAAATTTTGTGATTCGAAAGTGTAAACTCAAAGTCTCTTTCAATGATTCAATATTAAGTAATGTAATTACAATAATTTTAGCAAATTTCAAATGATTTATTATAGAGAATGTTAGGAATGATATAAAAAAACGTAACATATAGGAGAGAGATAAGCTTATATAGAATGCACTTGTTTTTTTTTAGTATTTTATTCAAGAGAAAGCACAAGGAAATCAATATGTAACATTGAGAAACGCATAGTAATAAGATAATTTAGTTGCACAATCTAGTTATTCAGCATTCCTTAAGAAGGTAAAATAAATAAATTGAGCAATTCTCAGATTTAATACCTTAGAAAATAACACGATTTTTTTAAAAAAAGCTCAACACATAGACAGATAGGTTCACATAGAAAGCACATAGTTTTTTTTTATGTTTTATTAAAGAGAAGTTCACATAGGAATTCTACTTCGTAGAATTGGGGGCTACTTAGTGAAACGATTTTATAATTGCTCAATTTAATTATTCAGTATTCCTTAGGAAGTATTTGAAAACAAAATAGACGAATTCATAGTAAATACGAATGCCTATTCATCAACTTATAAGAATGATTTAATTATTCATCTAGTGGATATATTTTAAACACAGACCAATTTGGAGTATCAAAAACAAGTTCAGTTATAAACTGTCCTTTCATTTCCATTTGATTCAAATTGTACGTATTTAAAACTGTGTAATTTTTTAAAGCATTTGAAAGCTTTGCGACACAAATAAATTTGACACCCGATATAGGATTTTCAATTACAGTTCCAAAACTTTTATTTAATGGTAATTCAATACCCTCTAAACTCTTTAAGTGTGCCACAATTTGAAATGCAGCAGCATCATCAATCAGCACCTTATTGTTGATATCTGCAACATTAGTGATATACTGAGCAACCCGATAATCTTCGCTGTAATTTTTCTCCTGTAACCAATTTTTATAATCACGAATTGAATTAAAAAAAACTTTCTCCTCTCGGTCATTTGTTCTTTTGAAATAATAAATCCCAGTAAATACATTTAATAACCCCGCAATAAAAACTAAGAACCAAGTGACTTTTTTTGTGAATTGCTTGTTTGCATAAAAGGATAATCCAACAAGTGCAAGTATTAAAAAAACTAAATAGTACTCAATCATGAAATAATATTGAGTATTAATAATCAATATTGCCATCAAAATGAATGGTGCAAGCAACGTAAATAATTCATATAGTTTTCCCTTAAAATAAAAGAAAGCAAGCAAAAGCAATGGATTGAGTGCAATTACATAAAACTGAAATAATAGTTGTGTCTGATAAGAGACATTAGTATGGTCGTTGATAATAATATTTCCGATGCTGACATTTCCCAAAACATGCCAGTTTGCATATTGGCTATTTAGAAAATAATCTTGATTACCAGCATGTGTATCATTTAAATATCCAAACAAAAACAAAGCACCTATTGGCAATAAAAACAAAATTATATAGATGGCTACAGCTCGATTTGTCAATTTTCTTCTTTGAGAAGTATTATTGACAGAATCGAAATATTGAGATATTGGCGCCTGTTCTTTATTTATTTTCAATCCTTCTAAAGAAACCAAAACAATGAAAGGAAAAAAAGCTAATAATAACCAAATAAAATTGAAGTCACAAAAAACAAGACAAGTCATATAAATACTTGCCATGGAAAGATAGAAAGTAGTTTGAGTACGATAATACCTAAAAAGACTTCTAAACAAAAAATAAAAAAACACCAAAATAGCGGCTACCCCTCTACCTGAAATAGCACCATAAATCAAACCGGGGTGAAGAAAAAACAGAAGAGATAGCAAAGGAATATAAACAAAGTCGGGCAGTTTTGATGACTCCTTAAAGTCTTTCAGTAATGTATAGTACAACATTACTGTAAGTGCTATTGATGCTAAAATAGGCGCATATAAATAACCAAAAGGAGTAAATATCAACGAAGAAAGAAAGACAATTGTTGGATAGGAAGTTCCAAGAGTAACTAAAATATTTTTTTCGGTAGAATCAAATAACAATTTAATCTTCTCTGCAATAAAAATATTTTCTGAATGCTCATAACCCGTTCTGTGCAAAATCCAGGATAATACCAGATAAAACACGAGCAACAAAATGGATAAGGAGCCATTAATATATTTCTCTATAAATTTATTCATTATTCAGGTGTTACTACTGCACTAGTTGATGATAATTTACTCAAACCATGATTTGTTTTTTCCCAATAAAAAGGCTTAGTAATCAATTGCCACAATCCCATATAAGCAGCTCTAGAATGCATGAGCCAATAAATTGGATTAAGAATTGCAAAAAGAATTAATTCATAATATCTACGCTTAAATACCGCAAGCATATTTACATAAATCATCAATACATTACCTGCCACAAAATTAAAAATTGATATATATAAGACCCAATCTGGAAAAATGCTCCTGATAAAAGGGAATTTAAAAATCATATATACAATAAAGAAAATCAACAATATTGGATATAGTAAGAAAGTAAAAGAGGTTCCTCCAATGAAGAAGTTGAACCCAAAAAATCCTCTCCAACCAACTTGTCTAACAAGTCTTGCAGGGTTGCGCATGTGAACAAGGTATGTTTGCATATAGCCCTTAATCCATCTACTTCTCTGACGAATCCAGTTGAAGAATTCATTATTAGCTTCTTCCAATGTTGTACTGTTAACAACCCCAACCTTGTAGCCATTATCAAATACACGTAATCCTAAATCCGCATCTTCTGTAACATTAAAAGGATCCCAAGCACCGAGTTCCATCAATGTTGCCAACTTAAAATGATTAGAAGTACCTCCTAACGGAATAGGCACATCAAGCGTCTCAAGTCCGCTAAGCATATAATCGAACCAATAAGAATATTCGAGCGTAAACATCCTTGTAAGTAGGTTCTCATTTTTATTGAAATAGTTTAATGCCCCTTGCAATACCACAAACTCTTCAGGCAATTTCCGAAATTGACAGACTACCTTTTTTAATTGATCGCTATCAGGTACATCCTCAGCATCATAAATAGCAAGGTATTCTCCTCTTGAGAAATAAAGGCCATAATTACATGCTTTAGGCTTCGTCTTTGGCATGTGAAATGGTACAACTATTACTTCGAAATTAGCAGGGAAGTCAAGATTTCTAACCGCATTCAAAGTTTTATCGTCATCCTCTTCAATCAACAATTTCACATCAAGCTTTGCCTTTGGATAATCTAAACTTCTAAGATTCCAAATTAATTTCCGAATTAACTTATCTTCTTTATACACTGGTAAAAGAATTGTATAAACAGGAAGCGTTAATTCGTTAACCCCTTTAATCTCACTTTTAGAAACAACAGAGTGTAACTCCGATTTCGAACCGGTGAGGGCTAGGTATAGCTTAAAGACTATGGAAAACAAGAAGAATAACGAAGAAAACAGATTAACTGTAATGAAAGTAAGCTTAAAGAAAATTATAAAGAAGATAAGTGTTAGTGCGATAAAGCCAAAAATAAAATAAAGTTGTGCATCTGTGAAAGTAATCAATGCAGAACTTTCGGGATGCTTCTTCATCAAACTAAAAACAGCTTCCTTTACAAAGAACCCACCCCGAAGTTTATGGGAAAGCCATGTAATGTCTAAATCTGAAGCTGCGACTAATTTTATCTTGCATTTGAATTTGATAACCAAGCTTGTAATAAGCTTTTCGTCAAAAGGATCAGCAGCGGCAATTAACAAATCTCCCTCAGCATTTTTACGCAAAGGGATGTAAAGAAATGAGTTCATGTGAGAAATATCGCACTGATTCACATACGCTTCATCAAGCTCCTCATTTCTTAAATCTATTATGGGATAATTCTGCTTTTCGAGATAAGCTAAATAGTCCCTTCTCACCATAAAACCAAAATTCAAAGCAGCCTTTATTGGAGCATAGCTATAAATATTTGCAATATGAAGTACTGCATCTAGTTTTTCATCCGTAAATGAATTATCTAATGCCATTTTATGCAAAACACACTGAGCCATACACTATTTTAAAGTCAACAAAGAATTATAATTCTTTGAACGTTTCTTGAGATTCTTTTACTTTATTTCTTACAAATACAAACGCTAATGCTACTAATACTAGAAGTAAGCCTAAAAGAAACCATTTGTATCGTTCATAAACCGCTTGAAATCCGTGTGTATCTCCACGATATGTGACCATATCATTATCTTCCGGTAATTTGAAGAAATAATTACTTTTACCATTACTATTAGCAATACAAACATTGCTTTCAATCTCGGTCAATTGAGTACTAAAGTTTTTGACAACACTTTCAAAAGCATTTTTATTGCTGCTATCCCCTCCCAAAGAAGTCACCATTAAAATAGTACTACCTCTTTCTTTAAAGATTTGAGCCATTCCACTATTTGAGAAGTCATTCACTTCATAGTTTATCTTACCATCATTTTCCCTGTAAAGTTGGAAATCTTTTGTAAAATTAACTGGCAACAAACTGAAGTTTTTTACAAATGGATCTTCCCTATTCAATAAGGTTATTAAATTGAAGCCTTTCAATTCATCTAGTGAAGTTTTGTTAGATGCAACTAACGGAGGAACAATAATTCTATTGTAATTTGCCGAGAAAGGAGCATTTAATTGATAAAACAATTCCCCTACAGATGATACTATATTAGACTCAAATAATGATGGGGAAATAACAATCTTAGTGGGAACTTTTCTAAATTCAGCAGGGAAATTGAAGAAGCTATAAAATTTATTTTCTTGTTCTCCTGTAAATGTAAGTGTTGATGTTTTTACATTAGTAAATGCGAAGAAGCTACTGAAACCACTTTCACAAGCCTTTGTATAAGGATGGAATCTAAATTCTACTTCAAGCGTATTAAACTTACTTAGCATGAACGGCTTTAGATCTACATCTTCAACAAAACTAGTTTTATTGACTAGATTTTCACTATAAACCAAATTTTGGTTTAGGTAAATATTAATAAACCCTCTATCATCTTGTCTTAAATTAGAAAAATAGCTTTCGAGGTGAAAAGTTAGTTTTGTTGGTATTGCATTAAACTCGGTTAACGAGAATGTGTATTTACTTTTTAAGGATCCAATACCTTCCAACAAATTTGGAGTTCCACCCAAAGTTTCTAGAGTAGTGATGAGTGGTGAACGATTTTCTACACTCGCATAACTTGGAACAGCAGCATCAATCAGCATTTTCTCAGAAAAAGCACTATTCAAACGCTTATTACTTGTGAGAGCGTTTATTGCTTTTATATATCCCTCGGCATCTGCTCCTGTCACAACCATTACTGTACGCAAACCATCTGTAGTGGTTACACGTGCTAAAGAAATCAAACCTTGTCCTTTGGCCATTGAAGGAATTACCTGACGAACAGAATATGGCAATTTATCAACCACACCTGTGATTACACCATAAGGCAATGAATCGGTTGATTTGTAAACTCCAGTATAAATGTCTTTCTGAGTGGCTTGCTTTAAGATGGTATAAATAACCCCGCCTGAAGTCAAGTCATTCAAATCAGCTTTTGCTGGAGAGTAAACTGAAGTAAATTCTTGAATCCATTCCTTTAATGAACGTTGATAACCAACCACATCTTGACTGACTACACTTACATAAGAGCTGTTTTTGATACTTAACCAACAGGCAATATTATCAATATCCTGACATTGCTCCTCATGAATACTCATTGTGGCAGATATCTTCATTTTAATATATCTACCATCTGGTTGTACCTCTGTTTGATTCAAGGGTACTTCGATTCTAAACAAAGTATCTGTTGGAGAAACAGATATACGTTGAGTATAGATCGGTAAATCCTTCACACTCACTACCAAAAAAGAGGTATTCGCGTTTAACACTTGGGAGGCTGAAACATTCAGTATCAATCTACATTTATTAATATCATCATCGGGCTTTACCTTGATATAATAAGTAAGCGAACCATTAATGCCTCGAATAGCGGCATCTTCATATCCCATTGATTCAAATGATCTGATTGATTGTGCCTTAACACCAAACATATTCAGAACAAATAATAAGAAGAAAAAAGCTTTAAACTTCATTTTCATTTTCATTTCATTTACTTAGAAAGATTAAACTCAAGCCGATAAAAGTTTCCTGTCCTTTCATCGCTGTTATATGTCAATTTACCGCCCATCTGTTCAGCCATATTTTTTGCAACAGAGAAACCAGTAGTATTTTTTGGCGCTAAATTAAGTGTTTCTTGAACACTTTCATTGTCACTGAATAAATCGCTCAATTTTTGAACACCCAATAGTTTACCCTTATTGGCTATATCAGTAACAACCTTGTCATCCATTTTATGCAAATGAACAGAAACAATCGTTCCGCTACTTGCATATCTGATTACATTAGTAAATAACTTGACTAAGACTTGATCAAGAAATATTTTATCCAAATATACATTTGAAGTTGAGGGATCGATATTTAATTGCAAATTAATCTGTTTCATGGCTGCTGCATCAGACAAATCCATGATAACTTGTTCCACTTCCTTACTTAAATCAATGTAAGAAAAGTTATAGTTGATTTGCTCTGCATCAGTATCGGCAGATTTAGCTAGTTTTTCTGAAAGGTATTTCAGCTTTTCATTTCCTACACCGATATATCCAAGAATCTCTTTTTGTTCTTCAGTCAGATTGCCATTCGTTTCACCCATTAAATCTAATGACATTTGAATAGAACCTGTAAAGTTTCTAAAATCATGCAGCATCATGTTGAGTGTATTAAACCTGTATTCACTCAGTTTTGTCAGTTTTCTGTTTGCTTCATTCAACTCATGCTGTTGTTCAAGTATTTTTTCATGTTGGTCAATCAATCTGTTATTGGCCATTTCAATAAAAATTGTCTTCTGTGCCTCCCTTCTTGTCAATTGATACCTGTTATACCCTAGTAGGCAAGAGAATGCCGACATAACGAAGAATAAACCACCTCCATTTTGAATCAATGCATCATATCCATCATATTTATTGAATAGCTTAAAGAAGACTATTATTAAAAAGTAGGCTATGGCACATTGTAGAATTGAATAGAATGGTTTCCAAAATATTACAATATTTAATAAGAGAAAGAAAAAGGAGAACAATAAAAAATAAGGTAGTACAAATGAAATGGAAATAACTGAACAAATTGTCGAATAAAGAAGCGTATTTAATCCGATAATAAATGACATGACAATAGAAGTGTCCCAATTATTCTTTTTGAGACCACCATACATATAAATACATTGCGAAAGCACCACAATTGTTATTCTTACAAAGAACAATATGATCCAATCGGTTGCCAAAAAAGAATAATCTAGCAACCAAAACAGCGGCAAAGCATAAATTAATGTCCAATGAATAACGTTGGCATAATATTTTACTTTAGCGTTAAGTTCACTTGATAGCCCTTCTTGGT
>CANCKV010000078.1 GCA_947378615.1 Chitinophagaceae bacterium
TAGAAATTTTAGTGGTTGATGATTTATCTACAGATGAATCCATTTTAATTGTAAAAAAGTTTATTGAAAAAGATAATAGAGTAAGGTTAATTCAGAATAAAGAAAACTTAGGGTTAGTTGGCAATTGGAATAAAGCAATACAGGAAGCAAAAGGGAAATGGATTAAAATGTTGTTTCAAGATGATTTACTTTATCCAAATTGTGTTGAAAAAATGTTATCCGCTTGTGTAAATGAAAATAAAAGTGTTGCGATTTGCAGCAGGAATTTCATTATAGATGAAAATGCATCAGAATCAATAAAGACCTTCTATGGTAGAAAGGAAATTAAAATTGAACATTATTTTCCGTTACCACATTATGTATCCCCTACAGAATTTAGGAAAACACTTACTAAGGATAAACTTTTTTTTAATTTCTTAGGTGAACCACTTGCTCTTTTTATCGAGAAAGAACTTTTTAATAAATACGGGTTATACGATATAGATTTAGTTCATCTTGTAGATTATGAATTCTTATTAAGAATCGTATTAAACGAAGGAGCTTACTTTCTACCAGAACCGCTTTATTATTTTAGGGTTCATTCGGGCTCTGAAAGTAACAAGAATCATTTTTCGGAAAATAGTATCAAGGTTTTCAAATTTGAATATTTAGAACCAATACTTCTTTACAACAAATACATTAGTAATAAATATTTTTCACCATTAAGAAAAAATATCAGTTCATCGTCTCTTTTTATCGATGCAGTGAAATATTATCATTACAAAGAGTTAAATCAAAAATGTAATAATTCTATAGAGATAAAAACGCTGATGAATGCAAAATTTCAGAAGCATCCTAACTTGAAACTAATTTCAAGAGCAGCAAACGTCCTTACATTTATCAGTAAGCTAAAAAAATGATTTTTTAATCTTTAGTTTATCCTTGATAATGGTAGTTTTTTATTGATTGACTTTATTTTGATTTTATCCAATTGCTTAATTGATGTCAATTTTTTTTAGGAAATTTTAATAAAAGGAATTCTGTATTCCTCAGATAGTTATTTTCGTAACTTAAAATAATAAATTCTTGCGATGAGTAATCAAAAAAAAGTAATGGTAACTGGCTGTTTCGATTTAATGCACAGTGGTCATGTTGCGTTTTTAAATGAAGCAAAAAAGCTCGGAGAAGTTTATGCTTGCATTGGAAATGATGAAAATGTCTTTCAATTAAAAGGCAGGTTCCCTGTCAATCATCAATACGAACGTAAATACATGCTCGAAAACCTCGCTTCAGTAACTGAGTGCAGGATAAATAGAGGTTTCGGGATTATTGATTTTCTTGAAGAAATTGAGGAAGTAAAACCTGATATCTTTCTTGTAAATGAAGATGGTTCCACTCTTGAAAAAGCCAAAATCTGTGCTGAACGAGGCATTGAATATAAAATATTTCACAGAGTACCTCATGGCAATCTTCCTGTTCGTTCTACTACAAGTTTGCGTACTGAATGTCTAATTCCTTTCCGAATTGATTTGGCAGGTGGATGGCTTGATCAACCCTTTGTTTCTAAGTATTATCCTGGACCTGTATTAACAGTTTCAATTGAACCTACAATGGAGTTCAATAACCGTAGTGGAATGTCGTCGAGTACAAGAAATAAGGCTATTGAGCTTTGGCGTACAGAAATTCCATCCGGTGACAGAGAAAAATTGGCTAAAGTATTATTTACTTTTGAAAATCCTCCTGGAACAAAGGTCATTGCCGGAAGTCAAGATTCATTAGGTATTGTTCTCCCTTGTTTGAATAAATTAAATTACAATGGAGATTACTGGCCACATAAAATAGAATCAATTGATGATGAAGAAACGATTAGTTGGATTGAAAAGCATCTTTTCCTCGTTACTTTAGGACCACGACATTCAAGTTATTCTGTTTTAGATGAAACTAATATCAACGAAGTTGGAGCAAAAGCCTTGGCAGATGCAGCTAATAGTTGTTGGGATGCCATTTTGGCTAAGGATGTCGTTGCATTTGGAAAGGCCTTTACTGCTTCCTTTGATGCTCAAATCAGCATGTTCCCTCACATGGTTAATCCTGATATTTTAAATCAAATTGAAGTGTATAAGGATCGAGTAGCAGGTTGGAAACTTAGCGGTGCAGGTGGAGGTGGTTATCTTGTTTTTGTAACGGAACAGCCTTTGGAAAACGGTATTCAAATTAAAATCAGAAGAAAGGATACCAATTAGTAATAAGTTTTAGGTATTAAGTTATTAATCTTGTTTACTTAATAACTTGTAATGTGCGTTTAAAAAAAGCAACTATGTATGATTACATTTCATTCATAGTTGCTTTTTTTTTACAAAAAATCTATTTTCTTCTATACATTTCTTGTTTTATAACGATAATTCTTCCTTTTAACCTACCTTTCTAGCTTTCTTTTGATAGGAATCTTACTTTTGAAACTACTTTATTTCAAGTCATTGTAGAATTTCTCTAACTTATACAAATGAAATTGTTTCGTCATCTACCTTTTCTACGGGCTGTTCTACTGCACAGTCTTACTGCTTTTGGGGGACCTCAAGGGCATTATGGAATGATGTTGAAGACCTTTGTCAATCAGAGAAAAGACATTACAGAATCGGAATTAATAGATTTTGTTAGCTTCTGTAACATGCTTCCGGGTGCATCTTCTACACAAACACTCACCTTGATTGGTTATAAGAGGGGTGGAATACCATTAGCAATATTTACTTTATTAATTTGGGTTACTCCCGCATGTATGATAATGGGAGCTTTGTCTTTTCTCCTAGATTATTTTGATGACAGAGCAATCAATGTCCATATATTTCATTTTGTACAACCTATGGCAGTGGGATTTATTGCATATTCTGCCTTCAGGGTCTTTAAACTCGCTATAAGTAACACAATTACTAGGGTTATTTTGATAGTTGCAGCCTTGATAACTTTTCTTTTTTTCAAATCTCCGTGGGTATTTCCTTCTATCATGCTTTCCGCAGGTATTGCAACTAACTTTAGTAGTAAGCGTATTCCTCAAAAAGAGATTCCTTCTAGACAAATTAAGTGGGGGAACATGCTCATATTTATTGCCATTTTTGCAATCGCAGGTTATCTTTCTGAAACAGCTACGACACATCATTGGAAAAACCATAAGTCGTTCAACGTATTTGAAAGTAGTTATCGTTTTGGAAGTCTCGTTTTTGGAGGAGGCGATGTGCTTATGCCAATGATGTATGAACAATATGTTGTTCGACCTACCACGCCAAAGATAATTGCAGCACATAGAGATGTTTTGCAAATGTCCAAAACTGATTTTCTGACAGGTTCAGGGATAATTCGAGCTACGCCCGGACCCGTGTTTTCGATAGGTGCATTTACCGGAGGAATGGTTTTGCGTAGTGATAATACGGTGTCTTCTCAGTTACTAGGTTGTATTCTTGGAAGTATTGGTATCTTTCTTCCAAGTTTATTACTTGTTCTTTTCTTCTTTCCTGTATGGCAAAATTTAAAGAAATACGCAGTCATCTATCGTTCTTTAGAAGGTATCAATGCTGCTGTGGTAGGATTAATGTCAGGAGCAACTCTATTTTTGATTAAAGATATTATTAGGCTAGATATCAGTCCCAATTTTTTGATGGTTTCTCTAGATATTGGTATCATAATTTTGACTTTTGCTACACTCCAATTCTCAAAGATTCCTGCCCCATTTATTGTATTGGCATGCCTTCTTTTTGGATGGTTGATATAAACACTTTGGATTAATGAAATATTTCTTAGATTCAATTCTTATGTCAAAAATAAAATCGTTTGTTAAAATAGAATACTTAAATACGATTAAACCAAGTAAATCAGATATTCAAAGTATTTAAACAGTGCTTTAATTACTTCGTAATATTATCTTTGCCGACTTATGTTAAAAGATATTTTTTGGTGTCTGATTATTTATTTACTGTACAGGTTCATATTTGAATTGGTAGTTCCTGTTGCAAAAACAGTCAGTAAAATGAAAACGACTGTTTCTCAAATGCAGGAACAACAGCAACAAGCTACACAAACTCAAACAAATACTAAACCGCAATCTCCAAAAGGTGGTACTACAAATACAAATGATGAGTATATAGATTTTGAGGAAATAAAAGAATAGACTTTACTATGTTGAGTTATTTTTCAAAATACTTATTATCATTTGCCTGCCTTTTCTCGCTTAATAAATACATAAATCAGCAAAAATATTAGGCCGTAAGCAAAAATATTAAACAGCGTATGATGATCTAGAAATCGGCTGATTGGCAGACGATTTTCCAAAGCAGCAAGTAATAATACCACTCTGAAACAATTGATAAGCCAAATACTTGTACAGCCTATTATTATCCAAACAATTTTATTTATAAATCGGGTCTTATTTGCTACAACAAATGCTATCCAAAAACTCATTACTCCGTAACCTATACATTTATACACCATCTTTAATCCACCTAACTTACTGTCCAATTTGATGACAAAATCACCCTCTAAATGGCATTTAATTCCTACTATTTTACAAATAACCTCGCTTACTTTCAGAATTGAATATCTTAACCAATCAATATAATCAAGATGCAGTTTTAAAAATAGATATAGTGCATTACTTTTTCTTGCTGTTATACTGATAAAAAAAAGATTGAAATAATACAGCAATATAAACATGCATAAGAACTTGATAATAAATAGAAACCCTTCATTTTTCCAAATACTTGTCTTCATTAGTTTACAAAGTGAATTAACAATAAAAAATTAGTTACAACGAAGATTATTTTACCACAAAGAAAACAAAGGAACAACAAAGAACACTATTCTTTAAGCTTGTGCTTATTAAATGAGATTATATATTATCTGAATTCCTTGTGAAAACCCTCTGTGACTTTAGCAGTAAATGAAAAAATAAACCCTGAGTAACATAAAGTTCTCAGGGTTTAATACTATTACAAAAATGAATATTTATTTCAAATCACCAACCATTTCTACAGGAATAACCCAAGCATCAAATTCTTCAGGAGTTACATAACCTAATGCTACAGCTGTTTCTTTTAGAGTACTATGATTCTTATGTGCTGTTTGAGCAATCTCAGCTGCTTTATAATAGCCTATTTTAGTATTCAAAGCGGTTACTAGCATCAAACTATTGTTCACATGTTTCTTGATATTCTCTTCCAAAGGTTCAATGCCTACTGCACATTTATCATTGAAACTTACGCAACCATCTCCAATCAATCTTGCACTATGCAAGAAATTATAAATCATAACAGGTTTGAATACGTTCAATTCAAAATGTCCCATACTTCCGCCAATATTGATGGCAACATCATTGCCCATGACTTGAGCAGCAATCATTGTCAAAGCCTCACATTGAGTAGGATTCACCTTACCCGGCATGATTGAAGATCCAGGTTCATTATCAGGAATAAACAACTCACCGATACCACTTCTAGGACCGCTACTCAACATACGAACATCATTTGCAATTTTCATTAAACTTACCGCAACAGTTTTCAATGCACCATGAGTTTCAACAATTGCATCGTGTGCTGCTAATGCTTCAAATTTATTTTCGGCAGTAACAAAAGGCAAACCTGTCAGATTAGCAATATGCTTTGCTACATTTTCTGAATATCCTTTTGGCGTATTAATACCTGTTCCTACAGCAGTACCACCTAACGCAAGTTCACTCAAATGAGACAATGTATTTTTAATCGCTTTCAATCCGTGGTTCAATTGACTTACATAACCACTAATTTCTTGACCAACTGTCAAAGGTGTTGCATCCATGAAATGGGTACGACCAATCTTCACAACATGCATAAAAGCCTCACTCTTTGCTTGAAGTGTATCCCTCAATTTTTCTATTCCAGGAATTGTAGTTTCAATCAAAATCTTATAGGCAGCAATGTGCATCGCTGTAGGGAATGTATCATTGCTAGACTGAGATTTATTTACATCATCATTTGGATGAATAAATTTGTCCTTATCCTTTAATGAACCGCCTTTTATTACATGCGCACGATAAGCAACCACCTCATTTACATTCATGTTGCTTTGTGTGCCGCTACCAGTTTGCCATACAACTAAAGGGAAATATTGGTCTAATTTTCCTTCTAATATTTCATCACAAACTTGACCAATCAAGTCTGACTTTTCCTGACTTAATACACCTGCATCAAGGTTAGTAAGAGCCGCCGCTTTTTTCAAATAAGCAAAAGCCTTAATAATTTCTTTAGGCATCTTATTGATGTCTTGTGCAATTTTGAAGTTTTCAATACTTCGTTGAGTCTGTGCACCCCACATAGCATCGATAGGAACTTTTACTTCTCCCATCGTATCTTTCTCAATCCTGAATTCCATAAATGTTAATTTATATTTTAATTAATTTTTCGCCGCAAAAGTAGGAGACATTCTGAAGTAAATAGCTGACTTTATTCAGAAAACAAAAAAGAAACATTGATTTAATAGAAATATCTTGAAAACACAAAATATAATCGTCAATAAACCAATTTTCAAAGCGAATAATAATTTAAAATCTCTGCTTTACTTCTACTGAATCATTTCTCCTTTAAATACTTTCACTTACAATCCATACTTATCAATCAGATAAATTAAGGCGGTAATATTAACGGCTCCCAATAACAATTCCCTTTTATTTACATTTTCAAATACGTCACTTCTTGCATGATGTATATCAAAATAACGTTGACTATCAGGACTCAATTCAGCAACAGGTGTTTTGAAAGCCTCTTGCAGAGGTTCATTATCAGCACCACCTCCTCCTACCGTAAATGTGCTGCCACCATAAGGTTCAAACAAAGATTTCCAAGTATTCAATTTTGTCCAAGAAGAAGGGGGAACACTAAAACTAAATCCACGCGGAGTAAAGCCTCCCGCATCGCTTTCGAATGCAAAGATTATTTTTTCTTTCTTTTCTTTCGCTACAGCAGCATATTTCTCAGCACCCCTTCCTGCAGTCTCTTCATTTGCAAATAATACAAACCTGATTGTATGTTTCGGATGATAACCCAAAGCATTCAAAACTCGAAGAACCTCCATCGTTTGCACCACTCCTGCTCCATCATCGTGTGCACCCTCATTTATATCCCAACTATCCAAATGCCCTCCAAGAGAAATAATTTCTTCAGGATGTTCACTACCTTTTAATTCCGCAATGACATTTGCCCCAATTGTATCAGGCAACATCTTTCCATGAGTAGCCATACTGATTTTGACAGAAGAAGATTTTGTTAGATTCCAAAGCTTATCAGCATCCTGCAAACCAATAGCTACTGCAGGAATTTTAGGAAATGAGTCATTGTATTCCATCCCTCCTGTATGCGGATTATTATCCGTTGCTCCACTCATTGAACGGACAATCACTCCCAAAGCACCATATTTGGCAGCACGACTAGCACCTGTCCACCTATATTTTCCGGCATCTGAATAAGAAATAAAAGTGGAAATATTGGTAGGATTAAAATGATAGTTATAAAAGACGATTTTTCCTTTTATTTTTTCCTTATTTGCTTCTAGTTGTTCAAAATTATTTACTGCAAAAACCTCTGCATTAACACCTTTACTACTAGTACCTAAGGAATTTCCAAGCGCTAACACATCTAATTGAGTAATAACAGGTTTATTATTTACTGCTGTAATGACAGCCTTATCTTTGCCATTTCGAATCCAATGAGGCACCATACATTCTTGTAAATACACTTTATCAACACCAATTGACTCAAATGTTTTTTTACCCCAATCAATTGCTTTAGCAAACTGAGGAGAACCTGCAAGGCGACCACCAATTCCCTTCGTCAACTGATGTAACCATTCATAAGTCTTTCCATTTTGAAAAATATCATCACTGATTTGCTTAATAAATAATGAGTCAGAACTAGATTGAACAGAACTTTGGGATGTGGCGTAAAAGGGAATCAAAAAGATAAATAGTGCCACCTGCTTGAAGAAAATATTTTTCATGTGGATAAAAATAATAGAATTTTAAATTGAATAGTCAAATCAATCAAAAACATTTAAATATTTTCAATATTATTTTGTATATGTTAATCAATCATGGTTTGAACAAACTAGCTCACTCTAAATTCTCCTACATCTTCATCCCCGACATCGGGTCACTACCGTTTTTAAAGATGTATTCACTATTAATCAGATAAGCACCACTCGTTACAATTACTTCGCCTTCTGCTAATCCAGATTTTATCTCCACCAATCCATTTTCTTCCAATCCCGTCTCTACCATCTTACTTTTAAATTCATTCTTGCCTGTCTGCACCCATACAATGGCACTATTTGTATTACGCAAAATAGCATCGGTAGGCAACGTCAAAGTCTTATGTTTTGGATTCTTGATAAATACATACGCCGGCATGCCAGGTTTTAGCAGATGATGTGTATTTGGAATACTTACCCGGATTAAATTGATACGGGTATCAGGATTTATCTCAGGATTTACAAATTCAATGGTCCCGTTCAGTTCTTTTTCGGGCATATCAATAATCTGCACGATTGCCTTTGCTTGACTATTTATATAAGAGAGTTGAGAGGTATATACCTGTGCCTCCACCCATAAATTATCAATATCTGCCAACTTCACAATAGTACCGCCCTCCATCAAATAATCTCCTTCCTTTACATCAATCGATGTTACATATCCACTAGTATTGCTGTAAAAGGTGGTAGAATGCAGACTATTATTGCTTTTTGATAATGCATTTATTTGTGCTTCATTCATTCCCCAAAGCAACAGCTTGTTCTTTGCACTAGTAATCAGGTTGTCATAATTAACGCCTCCAATATTTGAATTACCCAACTTTGCCTTTTGTTCTTTGGCTGTCAAGTATTCCTGTTTGGCACTATTCAGGTCTTCGCTATAGATATCAAACAGCTTATCTCCCGTATTGATATAATCTCCCATTGTTTTAAAATAGAGTTTCTCAATTCTTCCTGCCACCCTCGAACTATAGGAACTTGTTTTGTTTTGATTAAAATTAAGCGTTCCTGTCAATGCTAATTCATCACCAATTACACCATTCTTAATAGTGTCAGTATGAATGTTTCCCAATAATATTTGTTGGTCGGTCAGTTTTATTTCACCCAAATTAGTAGCAGCAGTCTTTTGTATTACAATCAGTTCCATTCCACAGATAGGACATTTTCCTTGTTTCTTCTCCATTATTTGAGGGTGCATGGAACAAGTATAATATTTATCAGAAACAGTTTCCTTTTGTACTGCCTCTTGTTTCTTCGTACCACACGAAATAATGAATAATAAAAAGAAAAGAAGAAGTGTTTTACCACAAGGAACACAAGGTTTTTTTATCAAACTAATTATATTCAATTCCAAAATTTTCCTTGTGTTACTTTTTAATATCCCTTGTGTTCCTTGTGAAAAACCTTGTGTTCCTTGTGGTAAATTACTCTTATACATGGCTAATCTTTTATTTTGATAAAGCTTTCGCTATCCATTAAAAATTGTGCATTCGATGCAAGTGTATCCATCTCTGAAACGTTATCTAACACCTGAATCCTATCCTTATACCGCATCCCCGTCCTTATTTTCTTTGCCTTAAACCCGCCTGTCTGCCTCACAAACACTACATCTCCAATCCCTAATTTCACAACTGATGAAGTAGGTAACCACCACGCATCCTTAGAATTACCTTTAATTACTGCCTTCACCTGACTACCTACAGGAATTTGTCTTGACGAGTTATCAAAGTTTGCCCTTGCAGTAACAGTCTTACTTGTTCCTCG
>CANCKV010000079.1 GCA_947378615.1 Chitinophagaceae bacterium
TGAACGTATTTTCTCCTTCCTCCAACTGCTTTTTCAGGGCACCGGGTAACAAGAAGCGACCCTTCGCATCTATTGTTACCTCATATTCGCCGTGAAATCCGTTCATTTGCTCAAATTTGGTGATAAAATTACCACATTTTGACACAAAAGAACACTTTTTCCCACATTATTCCCTCTTTTTTATAATTTCTATTTATCCACACTAAAAAAAATGGCTGTAATTCAATGCAGGATTGAGTTACATGGTGAATTAAGAATATTGACACCCTTTTTCATGTGCATTACGTGTTAATAAGTGTGGAAAACTCAGCAAAAGCGTTGATTTTATCCATATTCTTGTCGATTTATTGAGGTTTTTAGTTAAAAGTAGATATGTTACTTTTCAAACCTTGCATTAATCAATGAAAAATAATAGACTAGAAAGTAAAAAAGGGGGGAAATGTGGGAAAAAATGACGGATTATGGGAAAGTGTTCTTAAAAATAGGTTTTAAAGAAGTGATAAATGGGAAAGTAATAAAAGTTGGAGATGAATTCCGAATCATAAAATATTTTCATTATGGAAATTGTTACTGATTTGATACAAGGAAGTTGAATTCACAAACAACTCCCTTGTATAAATTATTAATAGTAATCTAAATCTAATTTCAGATTATCCTTTAATTGCCTAATCAATGGATACTTATCTGCAATTCTTTCAAAACGTTGTTTACTATTTAATTGTTGAATAGTAGGTGCAGCATCTCTATCACCTTCACTCATTTCAAATGTGAATGCTATCAGATTAGTATGATATAAATTCTGCAAATATTCTGACAAATTCATTTTCTCTTGTTCAATAAACTTTTGCTGTAACGCACTATCCACTTGTATCTTGAATATATTCTCATCAACTATTTCTAATGATGCTTGTGCAAAGGCATTTCCCTGTGAAATCTTATTTTCTTCCTTGAGTTTATTTGCAAAAACATCCCAATTAGATTGAAGTGTTTCTATTGACAGTGCAATCGGATCTATTACAGGCTGTATGGTATATTTATCACCATATTTATTCCTGAGTGTATCTAATAGGTTCCCTCTTGAAACTAATGTAGTAGATGTATTTGCTTCATTCGCCTGCTGAGTAATTGTACTCACAGTTGGTTTAGGCGTTTCTTGCACAACGTTTGGAGTCCTTTGTGTGATAGGAATCACTGTTGCAGAATGCACGGTAACTTTATTTAAGGGAGGAGTTTGAATAGTATGATCTATTTCCTGCTTTCTTTTTTCCTCAATATAAACCTTGCCCTCTTCATTGTTTGGTGAAACTCCTGTAGGCGCAACGCTAGTTGGCACTTTGAACTGAATTTGTTTTATAGGAAAATACTTGATAGCTACTGGCCCATCAACTCGTTTTTTTTTTACTAGATTTCCTTCTTGCATCGTCAATTCTATGGCTTGTTGCAAGAAATTAAGTTTGATAATCACTAATTCTACATGGAGTCTTTTGTTTCTTGCCATTTTGAAATTCACTTCCGCTTCATTCAAAATATTTAAGGCACTCACCAAATAACCTGCTGATACACTTGCTGCAACAGATTTGTATTTCTCTTGCATTCCTTCTACAACATCTAACAATTTTATGGCTCTTGCATCTTTACAAACCAAGATATTTCTAATAAATTCAGCAAAACCATTTAAAACCATATCACCTTCAAATCCTTTTCTATTTATTTCATCATACAAAAGAATGGCTCCTGCCATATCCTGCGCCATTAAAGATTCAAGCAGTTTAAAGTAATAATCGTGGTCAAGGATATTAAGGTGTTCAAGGGTATTAAGGTAGTTTACCTCGCCATTTGTAAAACTTACTATCTTATCAAGGATGCTCAAAGAATCCCTCATACATCCTTCACTCTTTTGTGCAATAACCTGAAGAGAAGCCTTATCGGCCACAATCCCCTCTTTATCTACTATCTCCTGTAAATGTTCGACAGTATCATTTGTCGTAATCCTTTTGAAATCGAATATCTGGCACCTACTTAATATAGTAGGCAAAATTTTATGTTTCTCTGTAGTTGCCAAAATAAAAATCGCATAGGAAGGCGGTTCTTCCAATGTTTTCAAGAAGGCATTAAAGGCACTGTTACTCAACATGTGTACCTCATCTACAATATAGACTTTGTATTTTCCTGCTTGCGGTGCAAAGCGTACTTGTTCTACTAGGCTACGAATATCTTCAACTGAATTATTACTAGCTGCATCTAATTCATGAATATTCATACTGCTTCCTGCATCAAACGAAACGCAACTACTACAGACATTGCAAGCTTCACCTTCGGGGGTTTGATGCAAACAATTAATAGTTTTAGCTAATATTCTAGCACAGGTTGTTTTACCAACTCCACGAGGACCACAAAACAAAAAAGCATGTGCTAATTGATTGTGCTTGATTGCATTTTTTAAAGTTGTAGTAATATGGCTTTGACCCACAACAGTGTTAAAATTTTGTGGACGATACTTTCGAGCAGAAACAACAAATTTTTCCATAACAGAGGTGCAAGATAAGTAAAACCATATCTAGTTTATAGAAAAAGAAATCAACATTGTTGTTTTATTTTCAAATAATACTAATTTGATTCACATATTAATCTAGTGTGTTTTAAAAAGTTCTAAATAAATAATAATAGCAGTTAAATGGTTTAATATTTTTCATTTCTAGAGAATCATAAATCGAGCTAATAATTTAATACGGCACAATTATCTTATGGCAATTGATAAATTAAAAATAGCCTGACATTAACCTTTGTTTTTAAATATGATTGTAAATATTGTACCTACATTCTCTTTACTATCAACTTCAATTGTACCGCCTAACGAAGTAATTTGTGAATGTATAAGATATAATCCCAACCCTTTACTCTCCGTATTATCATGAAAGCGTTGATATAGTCCAAAAATTCTTCCTTTCACTTTCTCCATATCCATGCCCACACCATTATCAGTAAATATCAGTTTGACCTTATTATCCATTTGCTTAAACGAAGTGATTCGAATGATTGGGTCTCTCATTGGATGGGCGTACCTAATTGAATTTGTAATTAGATTAATAAACATACTCTCTAAATAAGCGTTACTGAAATTGACAGAAGGGGCTAAGGAAAAGTCTGATTCAATTGTCATATTTTTTGATTCAAATGAAATTGATTCTTTCACCTTATTAAGAATTTCTTCTAGACTCAAATTTTCCATTTTATTACTCACTCGTTCTTTGATGAATAATATTTTTATCAAGTCATTGAGTGTTTCATTCAATAAATAGGTGGATTCTCTAAAACCACTTACCAATTTCCTTGTAAAATTATCTTCAATTTTGCTTTCATCCATCATTTTGCAAATTGATACAAGATTAGTAAGAGGTGACCTTAGATTGTGTGTTGTAATATACCCAAACTGTTTCAGTTCATTGTTATTATTAATCAATTCATTTATCAAAGCTTCTTTTTCCTTTTGAGCTTCAATTTCTTTTGTTACATCCCGTTGAACTGAAATCCAATGTGTAAACCAACCTTTTTCATCAGCAACAGGACTGACTCTAATATTCGCCCAAAACTCTTCACCATTTTTTTTAACATTCTTGACTGTCATTTCACAAGGTTGCCATTTTTCAAGTGATCTTTTGAATTTGTCCAATTCATTTCTATCAGTGTTGCTATTTTGCAATTTCCTAGGATTTGTTCCAACGGATTCTTCTAAAGTATAACCTGTAATCTTTGTATAAGCGTCATTTACATAAATGATTTTTGGGCCAGGTTCTTCAATAGGTTCTGCTTCAGAAATTAAAATGGCATCATTTGTATGCACTACCACTGACTCAAGCAATTTCAACCTGCTTTCTTCGGCCTTTCTTAGAGTAATATCTTGCATTGCGCCAACAATTCGAAGTACTTTACCATCATGATTTTTAACACTAAATCCTCTGTCGAGTACAATTGCATAATTGCCATCAGCTTTCCTAAACCGATACTCCATTTCCCATTTATCATTCAAGCCATTTATCACATTTGCATTCACATCATACACTCTTTCCTTATCATCGGGATGTAAGTTCTGTTCCCAAACATTATCTTCTCCATATTCAAATCCATTCTTTTGATGACCAAAAATTAAAGAAAAGTTCTTGGAATGAAACACAATTCCCTTTTCAATATCTGCTTCCCAAACAACATCAGAAGTAGCAAGCATGGCATTTTCGTATCTTTCATTACTACTTTTTAAAGATTCTTCTATTCTTAATTTTTCAGTTACATCTATAATTGTTGCAAATCGCAACTCTTCATTTTCATATTCAAAAAAGTTTGACCTTATTTCAACGTCAACTAATGTATTATCTTTCCGTCTAAGTTTAGTGTAATAAGGTTCATTTTTATTACTATTTAAATAATTCCATCTGTACTCCCAATTATCACTATTTAAGTCTTTTGAATATTCGAAAATACTTGTATTTCTCACCTCCTCGATTGAATAACCAAGCAATTCACAAATTTTTGAATTGAAATCATAAATACTTCCGTCTTTTTTAATGAAGTACATTGGAACTGATGCATTCCTGAAAGCATAATCTACAATGTTTAGTTTCTTTTCAATTTTCTTTTTCTCAGTTATATCAATAAATGAAGAAACCATCAACTCAAAATCTCCATATTTAATTTTATTCATTCGTATTTCTGCATCAATCAATTCGCCGCCCTTCTTTGCTATCTTGAAACGTAGGATTCTATTAGAATCAATAGTTAACGTTGCCCAATTTTTTTTATAGTCTTCCATTGAAATATTTCCATTCAACTGAAATATTTTTAAGTCCAAATATTCTTCTCTCGTATATCCTAATAATTTGCAAGCAGCATCGTTGCAATCAAATAACTGTCCATCTTCCTTTACAAAATGCATCGGAATTCCTGTACTCCTAAATGCAAAATCTACTAAACGTAAAGATTCCTCAATTTTCTTTTTTTCGGTGATATTAGTAATAAATGCACAACTCAAATCAATCCCATCGTAAGAAATTAGTTTCGATTTTAATTCAACATCAATCAATTCACCATTTTTTCTCTTTAAGCTTGTATAAAGTATTCTGCTACTATCATAGTGTTGCAATTTCCAAATTTCCTCCCAAGAAGATTTATTTATTGATGGATTAACGTCAAAAATACTGATGTCAACAAACTCTTTTCTTGAATATCCAAGCATCGAACACATCGCTTGATTTGCTTCGTAATGTGACCCATCTTGTTTTGCAAAATAGATAGCAGTATCCACGTTTTCAAAAGCATACCCAATAAGCTTTAATTCTTTTTCAAGAATCAACGCTTCTGTTATATCTCTACAAAACCCTACTAAGCCAATGATGTTTCCAAATCCATCTGAGATAGGCATTTTTGTAGTCAATAAATTTAATCTACCATTCCTTTTTGTATTTAAAGTTTCAAATTCTTCAATGATTGGTTTACCTGTAGTGAGTACCTGAATATCCTGAGAAAAACCAATATGATTGGGAGTGTCTTTAAAGATCTCTAAATCTGTTTTACCAATTACATTTTCTTCAGAATCTAATTGCATCAATAACTCCACATCATGTTTGTTCGTAATCAGCTTTCTTGCATTAGCATCTTTAATATAGACAGGAAAGGGAAGGGTATCGATGAGCGTTCTCAACAAGGTTCTCTCTTTGATCAATGTATTTTCAATTTGCTTTTGTTCTGTTATATCTCTTATAATTGAACAAATAAGTTCGGTTTCTTCATACTTAATATAATTGGGAACTATCTCAACATCCATTGCAGTTCCATCTGCTTTTGTACGTTGCGCATAAAACTTAAAGGAGCCTAGTGACTTTACTCTTTCCCAATATTGCTTAAAAGATTGTTTACTAAACCCTGTCCCAAAATCAAATAAGGTCATTGTCAGAGTGCCAGTTCTTTCAATTCCATACATTTTGCAGAAAGCCTCATTACAATCGTATATACTACCATCTTCTCTATAAAATATTATTGCCTCAGAGATATTTTTAAAAGCAAAGTCAGTCAGTTTCGCTCTAAACTCATTAACTTTTGAAGTAGATGTGAAGTCTGTTTCTACAACTGTATCCCAAAAAATGGTAGCTGTATGAGGAGTACTTCGAAAAGCAGTACACTGCAGAGGACAGTTGTTGATTGTTATTGAGTACTTAATTGGACAGGTTGATTCAAATATTTGTGTAATATATTCCCTTAGTTGGTTATTTGAATTATTATTCCAAAAATGCAAACTATCTCCAATTGTAGGCAGAAAGGCTTTCCAAAAAGATGATTTCGGTAACGAAATAGCGGTTACTATTCCTTGTTCGTTAATTTCTGTTGTGGCTAATTGTCTCATTCTTCATTTAATGATAATTGTAACTTTAATTAAATTTTCTGTCTATGTCATTCAATTTTCTTTGCGATAAGGTAGTACTATTGTGCTAATAAAGAAATTTAACTGTAAAAATATACGATTAAATTAATTCACTTGTAGTAGTTTGATTAAATTAAGACCGCTTTCCCAATCGCAAACTAATAAGCAGCAGATTGAAAATTAAAGTGAGCTCGGTAACTAGTTAAAAAAGTACGTCTTAAATAGGTTGACTTAAAATATTGAATACTTTATCGAAAATATATTTTCAAGACAATAATACTTCTAGAAGTAATACAATTTTATAAAGGTTTAAGCAGTATTCTCGAAAGTTAAATAATAGAAGCTAAAAGAGTTTCCGACAAAAAAATAATATTCCAAATATCCATTAACTATTATGGTTGATTCAAAAGTATTTTGAACATTACTGTACAACGTGTTGTTTGTTTTATTATTTTTATTAAATAATTGTATTCATTGTTTTAAAACGGGAAAGTGCTTTGATAGCATTCAACTTCGAGATGAATATTTGGTTTGTGGAGTAGAATTGTCATAACAATCATAAAGTTTCAAATAACGGAATATGAATACGCCTTTGCCTTCATTTGGAAATTTAAACTATAAGGTAGCAGATGATAATATTGCCTTCACAGAACAGCTTTTCAGAAAGCTTTCCCAACATGTTCCGGGGGCAATTTATCAATTTCAGTTATTTGATGATGGTCGTTTTTGTTTCCCGTATATCTCAATTGGTTCGATAGATGTATTTGAGATGGAACCTGATGAAGTTTTAGCTGACCCTTCTCTTGTGTTTTCAAAAATTAATACGGAAGATGCATTAGGGTTTAATAATGCAAGATTAATTTCAAAAGAAAAACTAAGCTTACTTCAATTCGACTTCCGAATTACACTCCCAATTAAGGGTGAACGTTGGATATCCATCTGTTCATCACCCGAAAGACTAGAAGATAGTGTCTTGTGGCATGGGTATGCACAAGATATTACTGAACAAAAGGAAAGGGAAGGTTTACTAATTGATAGTGAAAAGAAGTACAGGTCAATCATTGAAAGCTCTTTTAATGGATTTATACTTGGACAAGGGGGCAATATACTTGACGCAAACGAAGCTGCTGCTGCCATTTTTGGATATGATAGCGTTGAGGAATTTATGAGTATAAAGCGCCATCAAGTCTTTGATGAATATGACCCCAACTTTATTGAGTTGATAAAACATCGTACAATTCATGGAAAGGCAAAGGGTGAGATAACAGGATTTAAGAAAAGTGGAGAACGATTTCCTTGTGAGTTCTATTCTGTTATTTCTCCAAACCCAGGCGGTGTGAGAAAGACTATGAATTTTATTGTTGACATTACCGAACGTAAAAGAACAGAAGAAAATTTAGCTAAGAGTCAACATCTTCTGAGTAATGCCGAGGCTATTGCAAAGATTGGAAGTTCTGAAGTTGACTATAAGACTGGAAAGTTTTTTTGGTCTGATGAATTCTACAGAATACATGGATTGGAACCGAATTCGTTTGAACCCACTCCTGCATTAAGTGAAACCTTTCTTCATCCAGACGACCAATATAAGATTAAGCTATTCGAAGAATCTACTCTTACCCATCAGGATCATCTAGAGTTTGATTCAAAGATAGTCCGTGCTGATGGAGTAGTAAGAGATATCAGTTCATATTGGAAATATACGTATGACAATGACGGTAATCCCTTGAAAATGTATGGAGTTGTACAAGATATTACAGAGAAAAAGATGTTGGAAGCGGCCTTAAAACAAAGTGAAGAACAATTTAGAGGAGCCTTCGAATATTCAGCAATGGGATTGGCACTTGTTGACCTAAATAAAAATTGGATTCAAATTAATGATAGCCTGTGTAATATGCTTGGTTACACAAAAGCTGAGCTAATGAAAATGAGCTTTGCTGACATCACCCATCCAGATGATTTGGAAATTGATTTAGAACACGTAAAAGACTTGATAGATGGAAAGATTGAGAGCTTTAAATTAGAAAAAAGATATTACCATAAAAATGGTGACATTATATGGGTATTATTGGTCGTATCCAAAGTAAGGGATAAGAATGGTATTGTGAATCATTTGGTTGCACAGATTGAAAATATCACTCAACGCAGGGAGTCTGAAAAGGCATTAGAAAATCTTAATAAGGAACTTGTAGAAAGGGCAGACGAATTGGCAGAATCAAATAAGGAGTTAGAACGATTTGCTTACGTTGCTTCTCACGATTTGCAGGAACCACTCAGAATGATTGGTAGTTTCCTACAATTATTGCAAAAGAAATATGCCGACAATTTGGATAGTAAGGCAAATGAATATATAAATTTTGCAGTTGATGGTGCAAAGAGAATGAAAGAATTAATTTTAGATATGTTGGAGTACTCGAGGGTAAATGCAAACGTGTTAGACTATGAATACATTGATTTGAATGAGGTATTTGAAGAAGTGAAATTAAATCTTTCTGAATCCATATCTTCTAATAAAGCAACAATAGAAATTTCAAAACTTCCGATTATTAAAGGAATCAAGTTGCACATGTTGCAACTTTTGCAAAATCTTGTCGGGAATGCAATCAAATACAGAAATCCAGAACAAGCACCAATAATTAATATCTTGTCAACAGAAAAAGAAACTGAATGGCAAATAATGGTCAGTGATAATGGAATTGGAATTGACCCTAGATTTTATGAAAAAATATTTGTCATCTTTCAACGACTACATAACAAGAATGAATATTCTGGAACGGGTATTGGTTTGGCAATATGTAAGAAAATTGTAGATAAACATGGGGGAAGAATTTGGGTAACTTCAGAATCAGGAATAGGAAGTAAGTTCTATTTTACTTTGCCAAAAAGCAGTACAATTGGGTAATTAGCTATAAAAAAGTAGGTTATAATGATAAGTGGTTGACCTAACACTATAACCTACTGCTAATCACTTTCTTACAAAATAGGAACATTCAATTCATACCGATTCTTAAGACTTGCCATTTCATTTCTGAAAGCATTCATCTCTTCTATCTGCTGATTAATAAACGTATTATCTTCTAATTTTCCTACCACGCTCTCCATTTCTTCTTGATTATCATAAACCATTGCCCGATAGGTACTCCTGTAATCTTTTGCCCTCGACTCATAAATGTTTTGGGTAATCCATTCTTTAGTAGCAATATTCGAAGAAATAAGTTGACTCAAAGTTCCATTATTCAATTCCTTTAGGTTCCAACCATTAATCTCTGCCAAACTTGCTAATGCATGCTTCAATTTCTTTTCCTGATATTGAGTCCCTTTTTCTGC
>CANCKV010000080.1 GCA_947378615.1 Chitinophagaceae bacterium
TATATAGAACAATTTCAATAAAAAAATACCGTACTAGAAAAGCGATAAAACTATAAAAGAATGTTGAAACAAAAAACTCTATGACAATGAAATAAAATAAATTATCATAAAAAACCCTTCCTGACCTAGGAAGGGCTAAATATATAAACAAAATTTGTACCGTTATTTTTATAATGGCTTATTTATTTGCAAAAAGATGAACATATATCTGTACATCATTTGCAATCATACCTTTTCCATAGCTCATTCCAAAAGCAGACCGATCCAAAACAAAGGCGGCTTCAGCAAATAATTTCTTATCATCAAGGCTGCGAATATTTGCCACAAACTTTAATGGAGATGTGACTCTCCTTAAAGTTAGAATGCCATCTACTTCTGCTTTTGTATCAGAAACATATTTTACATTTGAAATAGTGTAATAAGCTTCTGTAGATCTAAAAAAATCAAAGAAGTCCGCTGACTTAAGATGAGTTTCCAATCTTTCACCTGCGCTATCAATTATTTTGAGAGTATTGAGGTCAATCGTAAATTTTCCTGCAATAATTTTACCATTTTCTACATTTAATTCTCCACTTTTTAATCCAAATGTTCCAGAATGATACCCTTCTGTTTTGGAACCTATAAAATCAATTTTACTTTTAGTTGTGTTCGCCTTATAAATCTCTCCGTCACCATGTTTTGGTGTAAATGAATAAATCCCCACAGCTGAAACCATCAATGCAAATGCTAATACTACCTTTTTCATAACGAGCTCTTTAAATTATTAATCTTTTTTTAAGGCTGCAAAGTAAGTAATCTAATTTGTTTTTATTCAGTTTACAGTAAGTTTAGAGCTTATTCAGCTTTGTTTTTTGAAAACTTTAATAATACTGTGAAACATACTGTTGTATATATGGTAAAATGATGTAAATGACTTTTTCAGAAACCTAAATTATTACTATTATCTACATTGTATTTATAAAAAAACTAGTTTTGAAATAATGAAATAGTCAAAGTCCCCCAAAAAAAGTAGCTTAATGTAATGAGTTTAAATTTTTTAGAAACGGGGAATGACAGGTAAATTTACTGACAAAATTTATTGATGAATACACAATTAAACAGAGTAAAAGATTTTTAATTATTTATGCTTAGATAAGATTGTAAAGAGCATTTAATAAGAAATATAAAACAGAAATCTGTACACTTTAATTTAAGCAAAATTGAAAACAATTTATTCTATTTACGCATTCATACTTTTCATTATATTAATGTTTTTGGCGTTGCCATTTGTGCTTTCATCCTTACTTTTTGGAGAAGAGAAAGGAGGAAATCTGATATATAAGATTTGCAAAACATGGGCATTTATTTGGTATCTACTAATTGGAATAAGACATAAAACATCTAATGAAGAATTACCTAACCCTAAGCAGCATTATATTTTCGTTGCTAACCATATTTCTTACTTAGATATTACCTCTGTAGTGTTGTCAGTCAATCAACCATTTCGAATTTTAGGGAAATATGAAATGATACATTACCCTGTTTTTGGCTGGATTTATAAAGCCGCAGTAATACTTGTGGACAGAAAAGATGTGAAATCAAGAGAGAAAAGTGTACGTTCTTTAAATGCGGCACTCAATAAAGGAATCTCTGTTTTTATTTTTCCAGAAGGTACATTTAATGAGTCTGATAAGCCACTTAAAACATTTTATGATGGTGCTTTTCGCTTAGCAATACAAACAAAGACCCCGATAAAACCAATTTTATTTATAGATACGCATAAAAGATTACATTTTAACAGTATTTTTTCTTTAAATCCTGGCATTTGTAGAAGCGTCTATTTGCCAGAAATAAGCGTCGATGGTTATACATCGAAAGAGGTAATTATGTTGAAAGAAAAAGTATATTTAGCAATGGAAATGGGGCTGAAACAGTTTACCTGTAAGGATTAAAGGCATCAAGGCAATAGTGCCTTTTTAAATCAAGCAAATTAATTTTGTCCATATTTTCTTATTGAAGTTTATCATTTTCTCAGTATTAATTTGCAAGAATCATTTTATCTATTGACGAATGTCATGTTTTAATATTTTACTGCCATATACTTTTGTACCGCAAGAGAGAATAAAACAACACATTGAATTATTTTGATTCTCAAAGAAAAGCACTATAAGTATTGAAAGTGTGCGGTCAAGTAAAGTCTGTAGTTGTTTTAATTAATTCTATTTTGGAGTTTTTTGTTATGTATAATTGGAGTTTATAAAAATATTAGAAATTAGCTATTAATATTTTGTTTTGAATTGGCAATATTGATGAAATTATTGCGAAAAAGAAAAAGTATTTAATTAGTTAGTAAAGTTTGTTTTTGGTTGTTTTTAATAAAGGGGGCTTTTCTAAGTCCCTTTTGCTTTTTGTTATGGAATCAAGATTTTTTTATAATTAACCCAAGTTGTAGCACCAAAAACTATTTGGCAATAATTTCCAGCTTTTTTTCAACAAATTCTGTTTCACTTCGCGCTATTTTTTCCGCTTTCCCCTTAATAGGCTCTACAGCTCACAAACAATGACTCAAAAATCATAATAAACTATGTTTACGACTATCTACTCCTTTTAAGATGCTATGAATTTCGTAATTAAACATACAGATTACCTACCAAGCTGAATAGCAAACGAAGACAAATGAAGCATATTTTATACTTAAACTCATTGGCTTTATAAAAAATTTCTTTTAAATAAGACTCGAAGGTTACTTTTGCACAAAATGAAGCATTTATGAAGTATTTATTAAAATCAATAATCTCTGTTACTGTAGTTTATTTATTTGTTAGTTGCAGTTCATCCAAAAAAATTGAAGCACTAAAACCTACACCAAATTACAGCAGTGAGATTGTTTATGATAAACAAACATCTTATCTAAATTTACCCGTTGAAATTGCAGTAACTGATTTACAAAACCAAACAAACAAGTATTTGAATGGACTGATTTATGATGATGAAAAAATTGAAGATGACAACTTAATGATAAAGATTTGGAAACAAGCTCCAATAGTCATCAATGAAAACGGAGGAAAATTAGAAATGGTATTGCCCCTTAAAGTTTGGGTAAAGGTTCGCTATGGCATAGAAAAATTTGGTCTTTCTGCTTATGATACCCGAGAACTTAACCTAAATGGAAACATTAAGTTGAACAGTAAGGTCGTTTTTTCTAATTGGAAACTAAGTACTGCCACTCAAATAGGTGGTATTGATTGGGTACAATCGCCAAGTATAACCATTTTAGGAAAGGATGTTCCCATCACTTACTTAATTAATCCTGCAATAGCTTTATTCAAACCAAAACTTGGTAAAATGGTAGATGATGCAATTGCACAATCTCTCGACATCAAACCTTATGTATTAAATGCGCTAGAACAGGTTAGTAAGCCAGTAGAAGTAAACAATACATATCATGTTTGGTTTGCCATGCAACCATTGGAACTTTATACCAATCAAGCAAAGGTTGCCAACAAGAAGATTAGCATTATAATGGGGATGAAATCTTATTTAGAAACCTCTGTTAATTCAAAACCTACCCTTAGTTTTGACAAAACAAAAATTGCTTTATTAGCCGCTGAGAAGCTTCCAGAAGATTTTGGTATTAGTGTTGCTGGAATTATTACTTATCAAGCTGCGGCGGCTTTGATGAAACAGAATTTTTCTGGCAAGCAATTTCAATCTGGAAGCAGAAGTGTAACAATCAATGATATTGCATTATGGGGCAAGGATGGCAAGATGATTGTGGAGTTAGGAATGAGTGGTTCAGTAAATGGCAATTTTTACCTATCAGGTATTCCTACATACGATTCAACAACTAAGGAAATATTTCTAAGTCAGGTCGATTTTATTTTAGATTCAAAAAATCAATTATTAAAGTTTGGTGATTGGATAGCACATGGAGTTATTGCCAAAAAGATAAAAGATAATTGTAAGTACTCTATCAAAGAACAATTAACTCAGGGAGAAACAACCCTGAAAACCTATCTTTCTAATTATGAACCTGTAAAGGGAGTGAAAGTAAATGGGAATGTGCTTGGATTAACACCACAAAAAATCTCTTTGACTCCAAATGCAATTGTTACCATGATTACTGCAGGAGGTAAAGTATCAATTAGTGTAAATGGATTATAAATTATTGATGTATCACAAAACCCATTAACTTTATCAAACATAAAACAACCTGAGATGAAACAAATCATTTTATTTACTTGCATTCTAGCTAGTTTTATTAGCTTAGCTAATGCACAAGACACTGTTTATTTGAAAAGAGATGCAAGAAAGAAAATGGTAACAGATCGACCTCCACAAACTTTATTTGTTGACTTAGGAGGACCTGGCATCACTTATTCTGGCAATTATGATACCCGATTTTATAATCAAACAGATGGGCTTGGTGGACGAATAGGATTAGGCTACAACTTTGGAGGAAATGTACACACAACTACGATTCCAATAGGTATCAATTATCTCGCAGGTGATTATAAACGTGGTCGCTATTTTGAAGCAGGTTTTAATGAAACAATAGTTTTGGCAAATTTCACGAAAGATTATGACAACTATGATACTGGAATTTTTACAACAGACAATTCAGGTCATCAGACTATATTAATGACAAGTTTTACATTTGGGTATAGAAGCCAACCTGTTGCAGGTGGCTTTAGTTTTAGAACAGGAGTCATGCCCTATCTAATTCAAAATAAGAGTAATCTTAGTGTATATCTTAGTTTCGGATTTAATTTTTAGTGTTTTGGCCAAATGTAAAGTTTTTAGGACTCCTCTCTGCAGTCACTCAACTTTGGCAGCCTTAATACGCTATCCAACTATAAATAATGTTCTTAGCTGAATACTTTTGATTAAAACGGGATTAATAACTGAAATTTATTGTGTTCCTTTAATTTATCGTCTTCAAATAAGTCGAAAGTGAACCATCCTCCATGTATAAAATTTGAATTATCAATAATCAATTCTGCATCTTTTGGTTGTTTTATCTGAAATAGTTCCGAACCATCTGTATCATAGAAAACAATTCTATACTTGTGAAGCTTTGGTGATGTCAGGTGCATCGTCACTTTGTTTGTACTTTCAGTGGAAAACACAAATTGAGAAGGTTTCCATACAGGCTTTGGAACAAAAGGACTAATAATAATAGTAGTTGCATCGATTGTATTAATAGTATCCTTTGTTTTTGTTATGATAGAATCTCTAAAATGTCTAAGATTTTTCTGTTCAACCTGAAAAAGGAGCGTATCCTTACTTCTTCTGAATACGTTTATCCAATTTTTTTCAATTGTTTCTGTAGGATTAATAGTATTTCCAATTTCTCTTTGACTATTCTTTTTGGGGGATATGCTTGTAATTGGGCTAACATCAATTGCCGAAAAAGAATGAACTCCCATTGATTTTGAGAAAAAATATTTCCCTCCTTCAAGTACATAAAATATACGGTAATAAACATCTACTCCTTTTGGCATACGCATATCAATAACACCATTTTGAGGCAACTCAGGTGATATTGCAGAATAAATTGTAGTAAAGTAATTTGTACTATCAAAAGAACGTTGCACTGCCAATTGAGTACAATTATATTCGTAGGGGTTAATCCAAGTAATCAATATTTTTTTATCATTAATATCTCTGATGTTAAATTTGGGTAATGTATCTTGGGCTTGAATTGAGTTTAAAATAAAACATAAGAATGTGACCAATATCGATGCTGCTAACCTTTTCATTGCGGCAAATATAAATACTTGATACTAGTTAGATGTTAGGGATTAGTGAACAATTCAAACTCACATAGTTTTCAGTGTAAATAACTTACCAAAGTTCCAATTCCATTTTTTAAACTCACTATAAAAAAAGTCCTTCAACAACTACTGAAAAAACTTATTATCTGTAACATTTATTTCATAACTAATATTGAATTTTGTTTTTGGCATTTGCTACACATCGCTAGTTTATTTCTCATGATTTACAGTTTAAGAATGCTGAATAAATAAATTGAGCAATTATAGAATCGTTTCACTAAGTAGCCCCAAATTCTACGAAGTAGAATTTCTATGTGAACTTCTCTTTAATAAAACATAGAAAAAAAATCTATGTGCTTTCTATGTGAACCTATCTGCCTATGTGTTGATCTTTTTTTATAAAATTCGTGTTATCTTCTATAGAATTAAATCTGAAAATTGCTTAATTTATTTATTTTACTTTAATTATCTTCTCAATTTTATATCCCATAGTTTATATTTCATATTTCAACACTCATAATTCTTTTACATTTGCAGCATGACGGAAAAAATATTGATACTTGATTTTGGAAGCCAATTCACACAGCTTATTGCACGTAGCGTTAGGGAGGCAAATGTCTATTGCGAAATAATCCCTTACAACAAGCCTTTTTCTATAGATAGCACTCTAAAAGGCATTATTCTTAGCGGCTCCCCATTTAGTGTTAATGAAGAAGGTTTCCCAAAAGTTGATATCGAAAAGTTAGCAGCACAAGTTCCTGTTTTAGGAGTATGTTATGGCGCACAATTGACTGCTAAATTATTGGGTGGACAAGTAGATAAAAGTAATAAAAGAGAATACGGTAGGGCAATACTGACTATTGCCAAAGACGACGTTTTGTTATCAAATATCAGCACTACTAATCAGGTGTGGATGAGTCATAGTGATAGCATTTCAAATTTGCCAGACGGTTTCGAAGTTTTAGCAACTACAGATAGTATTCCTGTTGCAGCTTTCAAGAGAAGTAAAGGAAACGGATTCCCATTATATGGTCTTCAGTTCCATCCAGAAGTGCACCACTCTACAGAAGGAAAAAAGATGATTAGCAACTTTTTAGTGCATATATGTGGCTGTAAACAAGAGTTTACACCTGCCTCGTTTATTCAGGAAACTGTTGATAAATTAAAAGCTCAATTAGGAGATGCCAAAGTAATTATGGCTCTGAGTGGTGGTGTAGATAGTACAGTTGCGGCAACATTGATTAGTCGTGCTGTAGGCAAAAACCTGTATGGTATATTTGTTGATAATGGCGTATTGAGAAAGGGAGAGTTTCAGCAGGTATTAGATATTTATAAGCAACTCGATTTGAATGTTACAGGTATTGATGCCAAAAAGATGTTTTATGATGCACTTGCAGGTCATTCAGACCCTGAAACAAAACGAAAAATAATTGGGGGATTGTTTATTGATGTATTTCAGCAGGAAGCTGCTAAAATAAAGGATGCTAGTTTCCTTGGACAAGGAACAATTTATCCCGATGTAATTGAAAGTGTAAGTGTTCATGGCCCTTCTGCTACCATCAAATCGCATCATAATGTAGGTGGACTTCCCGAAACAATGAAACTTGGTTTAGTTGAACCGCTTCGTTATTTGTTTAAGGATGAAGTACGTAGAGTAGGTTTAGCACTCGGCATACCACACGATTTATTATTCCGTCATCCCTTTCCTGGACCAGGTTTGGCGATTAGGATATTGGGCGAAGTGACTGAAGAAAAGGTAACCTTATTGCAGGACGCAGATCATATTTATACCACCGCATTGAAAGAAACAGGTTTGTATGATAAAGTATGGCAAGCGGGTACAATTCTACTTCCTGTAAAAAGTGTGGGAGTTATGGGTGATGAAAGAACCTACGAATTTACGGTGGCATTGAGGGCAGTTACGAGTGTAGATGGAATGACAGCAGATTGGGCACATCTTCCCTATGAGTTTTTGGCAGATGTTTCTAATAATATTATCAATCAGGTGCGAGGAATTAATCGTGTTGTTTACGACATCAGTAGCAAGCCCCCCGCAACGATTGAGTGGGAATAGATGTCGCTTGAACTATGAGTTATAAGTTATGAACTATGAGTTATAAGTGTTACTACTCAGTTATTTTTACCACTAGGGTCACAAGGTTTTGAACAATGAAACACAAGGAAAAGTAAACAGTTTATATATTTTCCTGTCAATTATTTTAAAAGAAGTCCTAGTGTTCCTTGTTTTTTCTTCGTTGCCCTTGTGGTAGAACCTCCTGAGTAGTAACTTATAAGTTATGAGTTAAAATTTGATAAATAATGATTGATAAAACATCTTATGGTTAATTTGTATTGACGATTTTTACACTCATATTTTATACCTGATAATTGATTCATAACTCAAAGTTCATCGTTCATTACTCATCACTAAATAAACGTTTTTATGTTACGCAAAAATTGTTTACTCATTTTTTTAGTTACGCTTATTTGCATTGTATCAGTAAATAGTACTATCGCTCAAGCAAGATTAAAAGTAGCTGTATTCGCCCCTGTCTATTTAGATAGTGCTTTCAATGGAGACGATTATAAATTGGGATCTAATAATTTACCCAAAAGTATGCTGCCGGGTCTCGACTTTTATAATGGTGTAATGATGGCAATTGACAGTTTGGAGTCAGATGGTAAAGACCTTGAAGTAATGTTTTATGATTCAAAGGGAAGTGAGAGTATTTACACGATAATTCGTAAACCAGAATTTGATAAGATTAACCTTATTATAGCAGCATTTAATAATAAAGCGGATGTAAAACCTTTAGCTGAAATTGCCCTACATCGAAATATTCCCTTAATATCTTCTACATTTCCTAATGATGGAGGTGTTACTAAAAACCCTGATTTTGTTTTAATAAACTCTTCACTTAAGGCACATATTGAGGGCATTTATACGTATTTGCAAAAAAACTTCGCCTCTACCAATAATATATATGTCAGAAAAAAAGGGCCATTAGAAGATTTAGTGGAATATTACTTTAAAAATGCTTCAAATACAACTACGTCAACACCGTTCAAATATAAGTCTATACAATTCGAAGATAATGATGCTGACCAAAAGTTGATGAACTCCCTAGATAGTAATACAGAAAATACGATAATTTGTGGCAGTTTGAATGAGACTTATGCAACCAAATTGGTAAAAACATTGGCACTTTATGGTAGCTATTCCTGTACTGCAATTGGGATGCCAACGTGGGACGGAATTAAAGAATTAGATGGGAATGCCTGCAACGGAGTAAATATTATTTATTCAACACCCTATAATTTCATTCGTACACAACCATTAGCAGTAAAGGTCTCCAAACAATACACGGAAAAGCTAAATGGTCGTCCAAGCGATATGTTTTTCAAGGGATATGAGAGTATGTTTCATTTTGGCAGTTTATTGTTAGACTATCCAAATACATTAATTGACCACCTTTCCGATAAAAAATATAAACTTTTCAATGACTTTGATATTCAGCCAATAACGGACAAGGAAGGTAATGTTCAATATCTCGAAAATAAGAAACTCTTCTTTATCAAAAAACTCAATGGAAGCATTAAATAGTGGTTAGTGGTTAGGAAAACTAAAAAATAAAAGAAGTAATTTATCATTTTAGAATTTATTTCAAGATTTCTAATGATAAGTGAAAAAAGATTCAGCACTTAGGTATTTAGTTTCACATAAAATGAACATAGTTTTTTATTCTACAATGTTTTTACTGCAATAAGTTCACATTGATTGCTACTTCGTGGAATTGATGATTGCCTTTTTGAAAAGATATCTTCTTTATCTAAACTTTTACATTTTATTATTAATGGCTCTAATTCTACGAATTAGTATTACTAGGTGACATACTTTTGAAGGTAAAATAAACAAAACAATGTCTTAACTAGGTAACTATTGAGTTGTGCCTATCTTTC
>CANCKV010000081.1 GCA_947378615.1 Chitinophagaceae bacterium
CCCGACATCTCGCTACCAATCACAAACCCTCCATGCGACTTATAAACGATACAATCTCTTACCACTACATTTTCTGTTGGAACCCCTCTTTTTCTTCCATCCTCATCTCTTCCTGATTTGATACAAATACCGTCATCACCTGCATCAAAAGTGCTACCTTCTATTAATACATCCTTGCAAGATTCTACATCTATCGCATCGCCATTATGTGCATTCCATTCATTCCGTACATGAACCCCTTGTACCGTTAATTCTTGACAAAGTATAGTGTGCAAACACCAAGCAGGCGAGTTTTGAAAAGTGGTATTTTGTAATAACACCTTCTTACAGTTATTCAATACAATCATATTTGGACGAAGAAAGTCTTTAACACCCTCATAGTCTTTTAACGTTTTACCGGGTTCCATCTTCAAAACATTCTTAGTCTTTAGACCAGTTAAATAACTTTGAGAAGGGTACCATTCCTTTCCATCTTCACTCACAACTCCACCACTTGCAATTAACTTCTTCCAATCAGCATCAATCAGTCTTTCCTTAGCAATATCTCTCCAAACCTCTCCATGACCATCAATGATTCCATCTCCTGTAATTGCAACATTTGTCAAATTAGTGCCTGTAATAGGTGATTGATTACGTGGAGATGCGTGACCTTCAAATTCTCCTAATACTATTTTATACTGACTCTTATCATCTGTAAACTGTAATAAGGCAGAATGAACAATATGTAGGTTAACATTACTTTTCAATTCGATAGGTCCAGACAACCATAATCCTTGTGGTATCAATACAACTCCACCGCCTTTAGCACTACATGCATCGATTGTTTTATTAATACTATTCGTATTTAATGTAATTCCATCTGCAACAGCTCCATATTTTACAATATTAAATGTATCCTTCTTAAAAGAAGGTAATTCTGCTGTAGGTAAATGTGTCCAAGAATACTTATTTGATTGACCAAAAGCGGTTGTTGTTACTGCAATCAATAAATTAACAATGAATAAAACCTTATGAAATCTCATTTTTTATTATAATTATCATCGACACCAAAATCAAACAAATAGGCTATTGTTTGAAATTACCTTTATTACTTCATAATATATTTTTTAGTAAATAAGGTTTGGACAAAATCCTTACCATTATCCTTCAAATTTCTTGCAACAACTGTAACTGTATAAGTGCCAGCTTTAGAATACTGATTAGAAAAAATTGTATTAGAGAAAGTATAACCATAATTAATGGTAGAATCATTCAAGGGGTCATAAACATGTGAATTATTTACCGAATTAACAACCGTAGTATCCCCTGTATAGATAACTCTAAAGTCAGAACTACCACCAGTATATTTAAAATACAAGGTTTTGTTGTAAACATTCGTAGGAGTATTAGCAGGAACAGAAACAAAAAAACTGTCAATATGATTCTGTATAATGTTGTTAATAGCAAAGGTAGTTAAGGTACTAACTTTTGCAGAATCTAAAGCACTAACAGAAAAACTAACAGAAGGCGTTTCCGTACTCTTTTTACAAGCCCAACTCATTATCATTAAAGTAAGCATACAAAATGCGAAACCTATTTTCTTCATAACTTATTAATTATTTTACTGAAAAATATTGTAATAAAAATATCCAATTCAAACTTGTTAATACCCATTATTTTGTGTGATTGCACCGTTACTTGCATCAATGACAGCTTGAGGTATTGGGAATAATTCACTATGTTTCTCAGTAAATCCTACTGCAAAATATTTCCCAAAAGTAGATGTGATTCCAGAACCAATCCAAGATACTTTGGTATTTACAGGTCTATCCAATGTGGGAATGACTGTAATAGTTGGTTGTTTCGCAAAGAAACTATTCACCCAAAGAGTCGAATCATCAACTGCCTTATCTCTACCAATTGGATTACCAGCATCTCCAGGATAGTTAAAATACATAGATGTAGGTAATGGCCCCGATATTGAATAACTAGGAGGGGTCGCCATATAGCTTGTAGTTAACATAGCCTTATTAGTTGCCAAATTATTCAAAATAGACTTTGTTTCATTTAATGCCTTACCCAATAATCCCCATCTTTTCAAGTCATATTTACGAATACCCTCAGCACCAAATTCTAAAGAACGTTCTCTAACAATCGCTTTAAAGAAATCATCATGAGTAGAAGGTGTTACTCCGATATAAGTAGGATCACCACCAAAACCTCTTACTCTCACACTATTAAAAGCATTAATAGCTGTTGCAGAAGGGCCATTATTCAATTCATTATCAGCTTCAGCATACATTAGTAATACATCTGCGTATCTGATAATCGGCCAATTTAACCCCATCGTTGAGGCCCCACTTGTAGGGGCAGGTGTTACCCAATCTGCCCTAAACTTACCATCTCTCAAAGCAGTAATCTTACTACCAATTTTTGAGAAATCCGTCAACACATCATAAGGAGCAATTGTGACATCTCTCCTAGTGTCCTTTCCATCAAATAAATAAAAATAACTTGGCAACATCAAAAGAGTACCACTTCCATTCAAATAGGTGTATGTAGTAGTTATTACTCCAGCTGATTCGGTAGCTGTGTAAGAACCAAAAATCTTTGGTCCATTATACAATCCCAACTTACTATCAGTAAGGGCAGTACCACCCCCCATTGCGACCTCGAATAAAATTTCATTATTAGGATCTGTTGCATGTGCGCAAATACCATCTTTAAATATAGCTTTATAACTAGGATTCAACGTATGCTTTCCACTATTCATAATATCATTACACTCATTTAAAGCAATCTTGTAATAATCCAAATAATGTGCTTGATCCCTGCTGATTGTACCATCTTGTCTTAGATCATAACCACCACGATACAATGCTATCCTAGCTCTCAATGCTTTTACAGCTCCCTTTGTGATACGCTCATCAGCCTTGACAGCATCTCTCCAAGGCACCAATGTTTCGGCCAATAAAAGATCATCTAACAAATGATTGTAAATAGTATCTCTATTCGTTTTTCCAATAAATAAATTATTGGATACAGAAGAAGGCAAGAATTGAGCAGGCACATCCCCCCAATTTCTTATTAACTCCAAATAGAATTGTGCACGTAAAGTCAATGCCTCACCATAAAGCCTTTGTAATTCAGCACTACTACTTGGGCTTGTATATAAACTCATCTTAGGGATATTATAGATACACAAATTTGCTCTTTCTATCCCTTGATACAACTGTACATAAGGCGCATATAATTGTAAGTTAATGGCTGTCTCGTTGTAATGTGCGATATCACCACGGTCATTATCTCCTGTCTTTGCAGGCCCCATTGTTTCGTCATTATCATAAGGATAATACATACTTATTCTAATCCCGTATCCCTGATCACCAGCTAAATCCTGATAAACACCTAATACTGCCATCTTCGCAAAAGATACATTACTGTAAACATCTGCATTTGAAACAAGAGAAGGAGCGTCAGGTTCTAAAAACTTCTTACATGAACTGATACCTGATAAAAGTAAAATGCCTATGCAAAATATTGCGAATTTGTTAAAATATTTATTCTTCATTTTATTGTATATTAAGAGATTAGAAATTAAGATTAATGCCACAAACATATCCTCTACTACGTGGATAAGCAGAATAATCAACACCCGGTGTTAGCGGAGTGTCTCGTCTTGTGTTTACTTCAGGGTCATATCCTGTATAACTTGTTATCACAGCCAAGTTGTTTACCGTAGCATAAATACGCAATTTAGTAAAACTCATCTTTCTCATGAATTTTGTTGTCGTTGGAATTGAATACCCTATTGTAATATTGTTGATACGAAGAAAAGAGGCATCCTCTAAAGCAAAAGACATTGGAGAAAAAGCTGAGGAAGAGGAACCTGTTGAAGGCAACCACATAGATGTATTTTTATTTAAAGCATCTATCTCTGCTTTGCTTTTTCCAAAAACATTTGTTCCATCATATTTTTGATAAGTAACTCCATTAGCATCTACCATTTTCCAACGGTTGTTCATGATTGCCAACATATTTGCATTAGGAGTATAGGCACTTGTAAATTCAAGTTTATTATCATTTACAATATTACCTCCAACTCTATAATTTACAAAAATGCTAGCATCCCAATCTTTGTATTTAAAAGTCTGTGTTAAACCTCCAAAACAAAGTGGTTGATTACTCCCTAATATCGTACGGTCATTCACATCTACTTTTCCATCTCCATTCAAATCCTTATACTTCATACTTCCGGGTTGTACATAAGTAGCTGTTACACCTTGATTACTTGCCACTCCTTTCTTGAGCGTATAAATAAAAGGCAAATCTGGATTTGTACTAGCAGAAACATCAAAGTCCTTAGTAGTATAGAATCCATCATTTACATATCCATACATAGAGCCCACTTTCTGACCAACCTTCACAATGAAATCAGGTAAATTACTAGCACCTGCAAAATTTGAACTTTGGAAATAAGAAGTCTGTTGAGCACCTAAACTCTTGATTTCATTCTGATTTGAAGAAATATTATAACTAAAAGTCCAAGTAAAATCCTTTGTTCTAAGAACAGTTCCTGCCAATTGAAGTTCAATACCCTTATTATTTGTAGAACCAACATTCTGCATTTGAGTTGTATAACCTGAAGTCTGTTGCAATGGTACTTTTACTAATAATTTATCAGTGGTATTGCTGTATAAGTCTATTGAAACCTGAAACTTATTCTTTAAGATCCCAAAATCAAGACCTAGGTTTCTTGACAAGGTAGATTCCCATTGAAGATTTTTATTTGGAAGATTCGAACTATTATATCCTGGATTTAATATGCCTCCCAAAGCATAAGAAGAAGCAGGGTCAGAAGAAGTATAATACTCACCATAAAGATGATCTTTAATATGTGCATTTCCGACCATACCCATAGAAACTCTAACCTTTAAATCAGTTAAATAATTATTCACCCTATCCATGAATTTTTCTTTGGAAATTAACCATGATAAACCGGCGGATGGGAAAACACCCCATTTATGATTAGGACTAAACACACTTGCACCATCAGCCCTTACACTTGCGGATAGTTGATATTTTCTATTTAAATTAAGTTTAGCACTTGTAAAGAATGATAATATATTAATTGGATTCTCTGAAGAACTTGTATAATAACCTCGTTCAGTAGAATTGTTCGGTGTACTATTACTCATATTCGCCAATGCTGACTTTGGAGAAATACCTACAGGCATAAACAATGATTGAACATAATTGACTGTTTCCACATTTTGATAGGTTTCTTCTCCTACTAATAATGTAAAAGGATTTTCAGTACTAACATTTGCATAGGTAAATACGTTCGAATTATTTAAAATCACTTTCTTTACCCTATTAATTGATGCGTTTGGCATACTATCACTATACTTACGAGAATAAATTTCGATAGCATCATTGAAAGCGTTTTGTTGCAAATCGGTAATATCATAACCTATCGTACTTCTAAATGAAAACTTTTTAGAAAATTGATAATTCAAATATCCATTATATACAAAGCTATTCGTAACATTATTTTTGTACAATCCATTGTTAAGTAGAATAGGATTAATCAATGTTAAGCCATTACCTCCTGTTGCATTTTCTAGAGTTGGATCAGTAACATCAGCACCTTGTCCAGCAGCTATAAATGGTTTATATCTTACAATTTGACGAAGAAAACTCAACGACTGATCACCATTAGGATCTGTCGTTCCAGAACCATCTACAGTTGTTTTGTTATAGCGAACGTTAAAGCCCAATTTAACATTATCACTTGCCTTGTGATCAAACTTGAAAGAAAGTAACTTCCTGTCGTATTCTGAATTTTGAAAAATACCATCTTGAGCATTATCTGTCAAACTTAGATAGTATTGTGTTTGCAAATTACCTCCTGAAAGGCTAACGTTATGTGTTTGTTGCAACGCATCTCTGCCAAACATCTTCTTCTGCCAATCATAAAAAGGAACATTTTTATACGCTTGTAATGCTTGCCAATCCTTACCATAAGTAGTAAAAGTGCTTGTATCAGTCGAAAACTTGCTTCGATCATATTGTAACATCACAAACTCATAAGGATTTAAAACATCTAATTTCTTATTCAACTGATTCAATCCCATTGAACCATTATAAGATACAGTCATTTTCCCCTTTGTATTCTTACCACCTTTTGTAGTAACCACTACCACCCCATTCGCAGCTCTCGCACCATATATAGAAGTTGCGGAGGCATCCTTCAATACATCAATACTTTCAATATCTTGTGGCGCAATCAATGAAATACCTTCATCCGATTCAATACCATCTATAATATACATAGGAGCGTTATTTTGTGTAACGGATCCACCTCCACGAACCTGAATTTGCACTTGTGAACCAGGTGCACCTTCAGAAGTAGTAACCTGTACGCCTGCTAACTTACCCGTAATTGCTTCCTCAGCAGAAGTAACAACCACATCTTTCAAGTCTTTAGCACCAATTGTAGCTACGCCTCCAGGAATATCTTTTCTTTTCATGGTCTGATACCCAATTACGACTACTTCATCACCTGCATTTGTTTCGGCAGCTTCGAGTTTGATATTAAATACTGAATTAGTCCTAGTAAAAGGAAGTAATTGAGTTTTGTATCCTACAAAACTCACAAAGAGGAATCCTGTATCGATTTTTGAGGGAACTTTCAAGGTAAATTCACCTGAAGCATTCGCATTGTTACCATACTTAGAACCTTTGATAGACACATTTGCACTCAATGGTTTACCACCTTGATCAGTGACTGTTCCCTTAATTTCTCGGGATTGAGCAAACGAAAATGTAACGTAAAAAACGAGGGACAAGCAAAGCAGAAATTTCTTCATAACTTAAGAATCATTTAATATTTATAGCTTTCACAGACGCTCCTGCAAAAACATTTTAGACGGCAAAAATAAAGTTAAAGGCAATACAACTATCCTGCACAATCCTGTGATTTAATATTTTATTATTGTTTAATGAATTTAATCGTTGAATAGTTGAGTGCATTCCCAAATGTTAATATATAATTGCCAGATTTCAAATCAGAAATATCAAGTACTTCTTTTTCAGAATGTTGAGGTACTTTTTTGATAAATACTAGTTTTCCATCCTCACTAAAAACTTTAAGTTCTTCATCCTTATTTGCGGTTTCATGAACAACTGTCAGCGTATTATGAACAGGATTTGAAACAACACGAAAACTATTTTCTTTAACCACATTTTTCAGTGAAAGTACATTACTGTAAGATATTGTACCATCATTGTCTATAATTTTAAGTCTATAGAAAGTAGTTCCGGATACATAATTTGGTTGTTTGTCAATAGCTGAATAAGAGTGATTCCCAATACCATTATTACCTACTGCCATAACCGAACTAATTTCTATAAACGCCTCTCCATCATTACTTTTTTCGACAATAAAGGAAGCTGTATTGATTTCATTAGCAGTAATCCATTTAAAGAATACTTGTTTTTGAGCAGTATATTCAGCATTGAAGTGAACTAATCGAAGGGGCAAATTTACAGGAACCACTAATCCATTCAAGTATTCCTCAAGCATTGTATATCCGCTTGCAGCAATGGAATTCTTATCTGTACTGTCACTTGGATTTAAACCATGCTCAACTTCCCAACTGTCAGGCATTCCATCATGATCACTATCGAGAGGAGCGATTGCTGTAGAATCATAATTTGGCCATCCACCTACCGAATCCTGCGTATCAATAATACCTAAATTCCCTTGTCCATAATAAGTACTTGAAGAGTTTGTGGCATGCTGTGATGCAGTGCCTGTAAAAGTTTCATTCACAATCCTTCTATCGATTGTATCTCTTTTGGGATACGTGTCCCCTGCTCCTGCTAATACAGAATTGTAGGCATCCAAAGCAGTTTGCATCACAATCGGTTCGTTTTGAGTGGGTGCTGCTAATTTGAATGAGTCGGCATAGGAGGCAGGATAGTATTTTGGTTTCAACCCAAGAAAATTATTTGCAGTCACCGTAGGTACTCCATTTACATAATTGCCAGACATAAATACTTTTCCGAGCAATCTACTTGCCCAACTAGCCACATAAGCATCGGATGAATTGATGATTATTTTTCCCTTCGCCACAGGAGTAGCAGGGCCGGGTTTATAATAATTATTCATGATGTTCACTTCCGCCCTTCTCAGATCAAAAATTGGCTTTCCCGTATCAGCAATTTCTATTTCATTCCCATAGCACCCCAAATCATTTCCCCAATTATAAATTACGTTATTTCGATAATCTAAATAGGCTAATGTATCGTGAGTTCGAGAGCCATTAAATCTGATAGCCCTACTATGATGATTCGCCAATAAATTGTGATGATAAGATGCAAATTGACCACCCCAAACACCCGCATATCCATGACTCCCCTTGCCATTATAAGAAGAATTCAAACTCTCACTCACCAAACACCACTGTACAGTAGAATATTTATTATCATAAAAGGTAGCCGCCTCTTCCATTGCCCAACTCATAGAACAATGATCTACAATAAAATTGTTTGAATTTTCAATATCCAAGCCATAAACTGCAGGAGAATTTGTTTTAGAAACATCTCCCGGACGAAAATGCATATACCTGATTATTAAGTTTTTTCCATAAATCTTAACCATACTACGTTTAGTACAGATACCGTCACCGGGTGCTGTCTGTCCTGCAATTGTCATATTAGAACGCTGAATTTTAATAGGAGTTAATAAGTCAATTATTCCTCCTACCCTAAATACTATTGTTAAGGGTTCGCCAGGATAAGCATTGAATGCCTGTCTGAAACTCCCTGGTCCATCATCTGCTAGCGTCGTAACTTCATACACTTTACCTCCTCGCCCTCCTAAAGAATATTTTCCATATCCTTCTGCTCCTGGAAAAGCAAGTTGTTGTGAAAAAAGAAGTGAAGAATTAGATTGAAATAAAAATAGGAGAAGAAAACAACAGCTACTAAAACGGATTTTACTTAACAAAGTCAAAACTGATGGCATAAAACAATCTTTTTAATAACTGAAATGTAAATATACAAGGATTTATATCCTTATTTAATGATTCTAAAAAAAACAAATTTATAAGGCCTGACAAAAGCCGCTATCCTGCACTGTCCTGTAATTTGTATTTTTATTAAAGAAAATTGCTTTTATTTGTTTTTTAATTAAAAAAGAAGCTTTTCAATCACTAAATCTTGCTATTTTTATAATTCTGTTATAAAAAAGAACACTTAAAAACAAATAAAATTTATGCTAGGGAATATATCAATTGATCCAAAGAGTAAAACTCCCATCTATTTACAAATCACCGAAATATTTATTTCGCAAATCGAACAAGGGATTCTTGCGAACGACGTTTTGCTTCCATCTATAAATCAATTTAATGACCGTTACAACGTAGCTAGAGATACTATTGAGAAATCATACAAAGAATTACGTAAAAGAGGATACATTCATTCAGTAAGGGGCAAGGGCTACTTTGTTTCTTATAACAATAATAATGATGGGATAAAAGTCTTATTTATTTTTAATAAGATAAGTTCTTTCAAAAGAATCATTTACTACAGTTTTTTAAAAGCGTTGGGAGATAAAGCAAGCGTCGATTTGCAAATACATCATTATAATCCGCAGATACTCAAAGATATTCTAGAACAGAACGTAA
>CANCKV010000082.1 GCA_947378615.1 Chitinophagaceae bacterium
CATACAGAAGATATAGCTCCCGTTGAGCTATTCTTTTACCTTCTATGCAATCCACTATCAGGGCATTTACCTCATTTGACATATACGTATAAATATAGACTGTGTTATTTCTTATTTCATTGCAATTAAAAAAAATATTTTTTCTTTAAACCTGATAAGGTGGAGTATTCGCACAAAAAGCTCAAATACAAAGAAGTCTTTTATAGAGTAGATATTGTGACTAAATTCATATTTCACAACATAAGGGTAGCCCAAATTAGGAAAAGTCGAATTTAAAGTGGGTTGGAATTGAAGTGTTTTTTTAAAAAATCATATAGAGTATTTGGGAGAATTACAATTAAAAATTCAATTTCCTTTACAATGACTATTTGTCTTGTCATTACAAATCATATTTTAATTCTCTCATCAAGTCTTTCGCCTTTGCGTTTTGAGCCGCAGGGACATATATTTCAAGTTCTCCAAAATTGAGATAACTGCTATCTAATTTATTGAGAATCTGAGCTGCAATCTCATTTTCTTCTAACATCCCTTGAATGATACTTGCCTCAGACCGATCGCGTGTCTTGAATAATAAATGCCAATCCTGCATGATTTGAAATTGATTATTTGAAAAACAGTTTCGAAGACGAAATTAATGGTAAGTGCTCATTAAAATTAAAAGAATTTGAATGCTGTAAAAAAATACTTCTTTGGCCTACTTCGTAAAACTTAAAAATTGCAAGATATTACAGGTTTATGGAATAGCACTATATATTGTTTTGCTGCCCTAATCAAAGTGAGGAATGCAAACACTCTTTATTTCATATATAATGATTAGGTAAATCTTAGCTCCGTTGTTTTACGTTTCATTTACCAATTATTATGTTTTAATATTTTCATGATACGATTACTAATTACATCCTATTTGAAATAAGATTTTTTTTACCGTTCATTATTTTATTGGGAGTCGATATTCAAAACCATTACTTTTGCTTTCCGATTAAGGTACGGGGGATTAGCTCAGTTGGTAGAGCGCTTGCATGGCATGCAAGAGGTCAGCGGTTCGAACCCGCTATTCTCCACAAGTTCTGAAAGGAGCTGTAATTATGCAATTTCATCTTCTTTTTGGAATATTATTCTATAAAATGCCCATTTTGCAGAATAATATTCTTTTTTGTAAAAAATAAAAAATGATTATATAGGAACTTAGCACTGTTTTAGCATCGTTTTTATACCTATTTCATCTTTTTTTGGCTCTTAATCAATGCTCTTAGTGCCCTTTGTTTGCTCAGTTCTATTATTTCATCCTCGCTGAAACCCGTTTTTTTCTTTTTTGTTGATACCAATTGAAAAGTTTTGGTGGTTATTTCTTCTAATTCCCTCAAATTTTGTGTGAGTGTGTAAAGTTTTTTTGGTAAGAATTTTTTGTGTTTTTGATAACGTGAAATTAATTCGTCTAAAATATTAATCAATTTCTCAACATCTGAAATGGTAATTTGAAAACCCACATGTTTATCATTACCAAGGTTGTTTTTTAATTTTAAATGTAATTCATTTAAATTGGCTTTTATATTTTCAATATCGGAGTTTTTGAACGTCACCTCATACTTTATTTGGGAGGTGTATTTAAATGATGAGCCAAATGTCATTTCTAACTCATTGATTAGTTCTTTAGTTGTCTCCATTTTTATAAATTATCTAGTTTGTTTTAAATATTGTGTAAAATCAAGCGATTACTACATCTATTCCCCAAAATTAAATGAAATTCTAATATTCTTAATGTTTGAAGTTAAAAGCAAGACTGTGGTAATATTAATAGACCAATTGGGCTACACCTAATAAATTACGAATTAATACAGTCGTCCAATTTTTTATAGAAGCAATAATTGATTGTCAAAGATTTTATTTTTTGTTTAATAGAATATTTAGCTAATTATTATTTACACCATCTAACAACATTATCATTAATAGGTAAAATTTTTAACTTAAACACATCCATTTAAGAGTTGACCACCTATTTGATTAACTAATATCGTAGTGAAAACGTGCTTTTCTGTATAGCACAAACGTGCGCTTTAGTTCCCAAATAGTACCGATAATTCAAGTTTTTGTGCCAAAAAAGTACAAAAAATAATTTTTTGAAAATGGAATATTCGCATTAATTTTTCAATAAAATAGGAAGAGCTTATTTATAATCCAGAAATTTTAAAAAAAAAATTTGGACATCATATCACACTCCACTACGAAGCAACTATGGGAGGGAGGGAGGGAGGAGGGCGGTAACAGGGGTGGGTATATTACTAATAATTATATTTGTAATAAAGCATAATGCTTAGTATATTTGCATATATTCATCAAATGATGGATAAAGGTTCATAGAACCCTTCTTGCGCATCAATAATTTAAACCAACCAGTCCCTGTACGTTGGATGTGTAAGATAGTATAGCAACTGCACAGGTACGATTTTCTACAAATTATGTTATCAGGATGATTATTGGCTTTTAGCTAAGGGCTATTTCTTTGACCTGACATTTAACTTATACTCTCATTCCTCAAAGTTGTCCCATTTATTCAATTCTTGTTTTAAAATTGGGACAGTTGAGTGGGACACTTGAATGGGACAGCAAAATGGGACACTTTATTGGGACAGCATTTTTTACAAGAAAAGCATTTATATATTCTTTATAGGCTTAGCGTACATACAAAACTATAATATATTATATAATTATACATAAAAAAAACTGCTGTAAATATTAACTGTCCCACTGTCCCGTCCCAATAAAATGGGACAGTAACTAAAGAATGGGACACATCTTTATTTCTTGCTACTTTCTACTGTCCCGTCCCAGTAAAGCGGGACAACAACTTGAGAATAAATTTCCATTCAAAAAAAATGTACTGATAGTATTTACATTTTTTTAGATGGGCGTATATTTATTACAGGACAACATGTTGTAGTCCAAATAACAACTTTCTTTAAATATAAAAAAATTGAAAAAAGAAAAAAAATCACTGGTATTCTCGATGCGAATTCATCCTGATACCAAACGCAAATTAGAAAGCCTTGCTTCTAACAAGGCTTTCAAATACAATAACACCGCAGTTATTAAATTCCTAATTGAAACTGCATTTATAAAAACACTTAAACAAGATGAGTATTGACACAAGAACAATCGCTACCCTTCCTGAATTTAGTCTTTTTAAGGAACCCATTTCCAATAAGGTTCCCTATAAAACAATAAATATTCAGGATTTACACAAAATCATAACTACTGATACAAAACTTTCGAGACTAACTGCTCAAGTTAGTAATATTAAAGATAAGGTAGGACGTAATAAAGTAAAGACTAATCTTCTACCTTATATTACACCAAGCGGAATATTCAGATGTAGAGAAAACGAATACATAAAATTCCATTCAGGATACTTATGTGTTGATTTGGATAATTTAGAATCTGAACAAATGCAACAAGTTAAGGATAACCTTCTTAATGATGTAAATATTCAGACTTGCTTGTTATTTAGGTCACCAAGCAGAAATGGTTATAAGTGGTTTATCAGAATACCTAATGATGTCTCTACACACTTAGATTATTTCAATGCAGTTGAAAATTACTTGCTAAAAACCTATAATTACCAAATTGACGGTAATTGTAAGGATGTCAGTAGAGCGTGTTTCCTAAGTTATGATGAGGATGCTTATATTAACCCAATTGAAGTGAAACAATTGGATATTGAATTCTTGACAAAATGGATTCCAGAAAAAATGACAAAGAAGGCTAATTTGTCAAACCAACTTAAAACAATCGAGGATAAACTTAAAGGAGTTAACCTATTGATAGCAGAACTGCAATCTCAATCTCTTGACATAACTAAGTCTTACTCTGATTGGATGAAAATTGGCTTAGCCCTCTGTGAGTTAGGTGAAGATGGAAGGCAACCTTTTCACGATATAAGCTGCCTTTCAAACAAGTATGACGAGGATGAATGTGATGAAAAGTATTCAGAATTATTAACTAACAATCGGGGTACTGTTACGCTAGGGACACTCTTTTATATTGCAACTAAAAATGGAATATTACCGCCAAATGAAAAACTAAAAGCATTATTAAACCTTGAAACCAAGTTTGATGCAGCCCAACTAGAAGTGACAAAAATGTTTCCTAGGACTGCCAAACAGAGAATGGATGATGCCAAGAATCAACCACCAATAAAGAAGTTGTTGGGTTCTATTTGGTTTAGTGGAGAACTTCACATCTTATTTGGGGACAATGGAACAGGAAAAAGTGTTTGGGCTACTCAAATTGCAGATGCACTCACCAATGGTAAAAGTGCAATGAATATTCTTCCAAATGAAACAGAACCACAAAAAGTGCTATTTTATGACTTTGAATTGTCTGATAAGCAATTCGAGCGTAGATACACAGATGAAACAGGTGGACAATATCAATTCAGCGAGAACTTATTCATTGATAACATTGACTTTCAATCGTTGTCAGCAGAAAACGTTGCTCAAAAACCTGATGAAATGATTATTACCAAGATTGAACAAGCGATTGTGAAGCTGAAACCACAGGTGTTAATTATCGACAACTTGACTTACTTGAAAACAGAAACTACCCAAGATGCCAAGGTAGCTCTGGAGATTCTTAGGAAGCTTAATCAACTGAAAAGGCAATATGATTTGTCGATTCTTGTACTTGCACACACGCCAAAAACCAAGGATGGTCAACCAATTACTAATAACGACCTAGCAGGTAGCAAACATTTGTCGAACTTAGTGGATAGTATATCAGCTATAGGCAAGAGTAAGAAAGGGAAAAACGAGAAATACATAAAGCAAATAAAGGCTAGGTCTGGCGAAAAGCAATTCGATACAGAAGATGTCATTTCAGTAGAACTCGTTAAGAATGGTAGTTTTTTAGGATTTGAATATCTTTATTGTGAGAACGAATACGAACACCTTGCAGATACCAGCAGACAGAACCAAATGATAGAAAAGCAAATGCTTAAACAACAAGTCTTCAACCTAAAAAGTGAAGGATTAAGCATAAGGGAAATCGAGGATAAAGTTGCTATTAGTAAATCAACGATTCAACGATGGTTAAAAGAATCAGACGAATAAATTTAAGGGAGCTTCAAATGGAGCTCCTTTTTTATTTCATGTACATATTAGGGTACATCAAAACTTAATTACAAGCCTTATTTAGCCCTGTAAATTATTGTTAATGGCAAAGTGTACTATGCTGTTTATTGAGCTTAATTTAAGCATCTAATAACCTTGTTCCTCTCTGTACGAGACTCAACCTATACACCCAAAAAAAATGCCCCAACCAAGAATAGATGGGTCAGACAGGTGCAAGCTTTAAATTGGCTAACAATTGCGTTAAAACTAATTTATCAGGTTGATAAGATTAAATCAACTTTTCTGAAAAACACAGGCAATATCTTAATGAAAATTAGGTCAAATAAATCAATATTAATCTCACTAAAACGAGTGAAATGGACTCTGCTTTTCAATATTTAGTAGCTCCTGAACTTCGAGGTATTCGAAGAAATTAATCAATATTTCATCAATAGTATTTGGCTGTAATTTCTATTTAAAGTGACAACATGAAATACCTCGTACCAATGTCCCGTCGTTTCCCATTCTTTGAGGTAATATCATCATTGTTAGACGCACAATTGGTGTTCTCATTTTTCTGCCAAATAATTTTTTTAGCCGTTAATTAACCATTGTGCTAAATCCAATTAATTCTATATTTTCATGTGTATTCTCACTAACTAATGCCTTAATTATAATTCAAAATTTAGTTCGCTAATAGGATTACAAAGAATTATTAGATTTGCGATTTACTTTCAATTCTTTAATTTAATCATCCTTAATTTTTTTAAGTATTTGCATTTCTGTAAAATCTAGTAAACCATAGGGTTAAATTTTGATGAATAAATTCTTAAGTTCTCTAAATTTTGTTGAATTTAACATTTACCATTAAATAAACTACATTTGTTGAAATTAATTGTGTAAGTTGCAATCTTATTAAATCAGTAGAAACAGAAGACATATTTTAAAGCGATATGAAGAAACTTAAAACACTTTTTGTCCAGTTTGAAAATGAGATTCCTCCCAATCTTGTCGCTGCATTTCGTGGTGCTATCATCGAAAAAGTTGGTAGAGAAAATGTATTGTTTCATCAGCATAAGGGCGACGAAGAATTATTCTATCACTATCCTTTGATTCAATATAAGTCTGTAGGCAAAAAAGCCTCTATTATTTGTTTAGGTGATGGGGTTGAAGAAATCCATAAACTTTTTGAGTTCAAGAAATGGGATATTACTGTTCATAAGGAGAAAATCCTACTCAAGATTAACCGATTAGACCTTAATACCATCACACTCAATGTTTGGGAGAAACCCTTCGATTATACCCTCACTAATTGGATTGCACTCAATAAACAGAATTTCGAAAAATTTTTACAAAATGATTCCTTAGCAGAGAAATGCAATCAATTGGAAAAGCTAATTACTGCTAACATTCTGTCTTTTGCTAAGGGTGTTGATTGGACGATTGACAAACCGATTACCACCACAATCTCAAATATCAAGGGTCAAAAAACAATCAGATATAAAGGTGTGCCTTTAGCTGCCTTTGATGTGGAGTTTAAAAGCAATGTCTTTTTACCCAACTTTATCGGTCTTGGCAAGAGTGTAAGTCATGGTTTTGGAATATTAAGAATGAATCATAAAAAAGAAAATATAGACAAATGAGTAAAAGCCTATTATTCGCATTAGCAGGTCTATTGCATGACATCGGAAAATTTGGACAACGTGCAGATGAATCCTATTTGCATTCTCAAGAATTGGATAAACAATCTAAAGAATTGGCAGGACAAATCTGTAATTGGTCGCAGAATGGATATTATACGCATCAACATGTTATTTGGACAAACGATTTTCTGGTAAAACATAAAGACCTTTTTGAATCAACAGGATTATATGGAGAAGGTCAGGATAACTTATTCAATGTAGCTGCCTATCATCATAAACCTCAGACTTTCAAACAGGCAATCATCACAATGGCTGACCATTGGAGTAGTGGGATTGATAGGAATTCGGAAAGAACACTAGAAAAGAACATTAGTTATGGAAAAGATAAATTTCGTTCTGTTCCGCTCGTTTCCATTTTCAATGAATTGTCAACGGACAGGAACAAGAACGGTACAGGAAATGAAAATCAAGGGTATCAATTAGATAAGAATGGGATTACAGAAAATGTTTTCCCCGTTGATTCTAAGGATATTAATCTAAAGGCTGCCTATCCTAAGTTATGGAGTGAGTTTAATGATGAGGTTGCATTGATTAAGACGAATGACCCAAAGAATCTGCTTTATACGCTCTATCATTTGCTAAAAAAATATACTTGGTATATCCCTGCATCTACGATGGATTATCCAAATTGTAGTTTGTTTGAACACTTGAAGACTACGGGTGCAATTGCACATTGCCTTTCTGCTTATTTTGATGAAAATAAAGAATCATTTACTTATGAAAGCGGTAGAAGGATAGAGATAGCTGCTGATAAACATCCTATTATCATGCTTTGTGGTGATATTTCGGGGATTCAATCCTTCATCTACAACATCAGTAATAAGAGTGCGATGAAGGGATTAAAGGGTAGGTCTTTTTATGTACAACTATTGAGTGATACACTTAGCGATGAATTATTGGAAGTTTGTGATGCATCAATCATCAATCAGGTTTATGCAGCAGGCGGTAAGTTTTATCTATTACTTCCTAATACCAAAAAGGTAATTGCTGCCATTGAAAGCTATCAAGACAAAATTCAACAAAAGTTGTGGGATGAATTTGCTGGCAGGCTACATGTAAACATTGGCTATGTGGCTTTTGGTATGCAAGTACTTAAAGGGAACTTAAAAGTGGTTACCCCTGAAAAGGAAACTGCTATCAATGTTGGGGAACTATGGAAGATAGTTGCAGAAAAAACAAGCCAAAAGAAGAAGGTGCGGTTCAATAAAATCATTGAAAATAATTTCGACAGTTTATTTTCAGCGTCAGGGAAGGGTGGAGAAGTGGAAGTTTGTGCTGTTACAGGAGAAGAATTGAACAAGGGTAATACAATAAACCTTGATAAAAAATATAGGGAACAAGGGGGAGATGATACTATGAATTTGCTTGTTTCAAAATCAGTAAACAAACAAATTGAGATAGGTTCAGAATTATACGACACCGACTATCTTATCAAATTGGACTCAGATTCGAAAAAGGGATTTCAAGTAGGTTTGAATAGTGTTTGGGATTTTGTAAAGGATGACAACCACAAACATAGTATTGAACAATGGATTAATATTCAATTCGATAAAACCCCTGCCTTATTTCCTGAAAGAGCATTAGAAACAAATATTGGATTAGGATTTAAGTTTTATGGGGGCATTCCAATGGTGAGTAAAGGAAACAAAGTGGCTACCCTTGAAGAAATTTGTGAGACTGACAAGTTTGATGCAAATAACGAGGCAGAGGTAGAGAAACTTGGGATTTTAAGGATGGACGTTGACAACTTAGGACAACTATTCATGAAGGGATTTGAGCAAAAAGGAGCAAGTTTTTCCAAACTTGCAACGCTTTCTGCCTTGTTGGAACAATATTTTAGTGGTTACCTGAATACAATCAAGGCAAAAGAGAAATTTAAAAAGCATATCAATATTATCTATTCGGGTGGGGATGATGTTTTTGCTGTGGGAAGGTGGGATTTGTTGATTGAATTTGCCATAGAAGTTAGAAGCAACTTTACCCGCTTTGTATGTGGCAGAACCGATATTACCTTATCGGCAGGCATTGCAATTGTGGATGCCAAGTTTCCGATAGCGAAAGCCGCTGAATCTTCGGGGGATGCTGAAAGTTTGGCAAAAAAATATAGTTATGACAATATCTTAAAGGATGCTATCACCTTATTTAATATCCCTTTAAACTGGCAACATGAAATGCCTTTTGTTGAGGAATGTAAGAATGACCTTGTACGATGGATTGAAGAAGACAGGGTGCTTACAAAAGGTTTTTTGATGAAGATGTTTGACTACTTCAATATTTATCTTTCAAAGAAGCCCGATTGGCAATGGCAGTGTGCCTACACAATTGCTCGTTATGCTAGGGAAGCAAAAGGGAATGATGAAAAACAAATTTATAATTGGATTAAGGAATTGCTGTTTGCAAAAAGCTATAAGAATAAGTTTACAGGTGTGCGATTTGAGGCTTTCATAGTGGCTTGCAGATGGGCAGAATTAATTATTAAACAAAATAAAAAATAGAGTATATGCCACAACAAATTTCAAAAGAAATTTTACAGAACGGTATAAAAGATACCGATTTAGATACCCTAAAAGATTGGGGTCAGTTTTTAGCAAAGAAAGATTTCAAAAAGGAACGGGATAGAAATGGGAGAGATAGGGATATTACAATTACTCCACTATCCACTTCTCAAATCAGAAAGTTCTTTGGAGAAATCAAAAGGATTCAGGCTGACTTTGAAAATTCGAAAAATGAAATTGTTCTTCTTGACCCAAAAATTGCATACGCTGTTGGAAGGGCTAAAAAAGAAGGTGTTTCTAAAATTGAG
>CANCKV010000083.1 GCA_947378615.1 Chitinophagaceae bacterium
CTTTTAGCCTTGTATTGATGAAGAAATAAACTTAAATTAAATGAAATTAAATTCGTCCTGAAACATTAATGAAGTATTATTTTTATCTACAATGGTTCATTAATAAAAATAAAATACCTTCGCCGACTTTCAAAGAACACTTAAAAAAATAATAGAATGCCTTCAATAGAATTATCAAGAGTACAAGGGGATTATGGCTTTGATGCAAAAGATGAAAATGGCCATACCGTAAAGATGGATAGTAGCCCTGAAAGTGGTGGGCAGAATTATGGTGTTCGCCCCATGCAGATGTTGTTGATGGGACTAGGTGGTTGTAGTGCAATAGACGTAATAATGATTCTGAAAAAACAACGTCAGCAAGTACGGGACTATAAAATGCTCATAAAAGGGGATAGGGAAGTAGGAAAAGAGCCTTCCTTATGGAAAAATATCGTACTTGAATTTCATATTTTTGGGGAAGTTGACATTGATAAAGCTAAAAAGGCCGTTGACTTATCACTTCAAAAATATTGTTCAGTTGCAGCTACTCTTACAGGTTCCGGTTCTACAATAACAACAGAAACTTTCGTGCACCCATAATGTTGGAATAGGGTTACAGGTTTCAAGTTTCAAGAAACAGGATATAGGATACAGGATTCAGGTTACAAGTTAATAGTTAATAGATTATGGTTAAAAGATTATGGTTATAAGTTCCATTAACCTGTAACTAGTAACTTGTAACTTGAAACCTGTAACTTGAAACTTGTATCTACAACAATAAATTTAAACAGACATGGCATTGAATAAACAGACACAGGCAATACGCATACAGGCAGATAAAACAGGAGAAAAAGAACATTCTACTCCCGTTTTCTTAACAAGCAGTTTCACGTTTGAGACTGCCGAGGATATGCGAGCAGCTTTTGCCGATGAAAATGATGATAATATTTACAGTAGATACAGTAATCCAACTGTAGATGAGTTTGTGAAAAAGATGTGCATGCTTGAAGGGGCAGAAGCAGGGTTTGCTACCGCTTCGGGTATGGCTGCAGTTTTCAATTCCATTTTTGCATTATTGAAAGCAGGCGACCATCTTATTTGTTGCAGTTCTGTTTTTGGCAGCACTTATGCACTTGCTACCAAATTTCTTCCACGTTATGGCATTGAATGTACATTAGTAAGTGCTAATGCACACGATGAATGGGAAGCAGCAGTAAAGCCTAATACCAAGATGATTTATTTGGAAACACCAACTAATCCACAGCTTGAGATACTAGACCTTGAATGGGCAGGTGATTTTTGCAAAAGGCATCAACTTATTTTCAATGTTGACAACTGCTTTGCTTCCCCGATATTGCAGAATCCAATTGAATTTGGTGCTGATATTGTTAGTCATAGCGCAACAAAATGGATTGACGGACAAGGGCGTGTCTTAGGAGGTGTAGTAGTAGGACGTGCAGATTTAATTCACGATATCTATATGTTCTGTAGGAATACAGGACCAAGCATGAGTCCCTTTAATGCGTGGGTATTAACTAAGAGTTTGGAAACTCTTGATGTTCGTATGGAACGTCATTGCAAGAATGCATTAGCAATAGCTTCATATTTTGAAAACCATGAAAAGATTAGTTGGCTAAAATATCCTTTCCTTCCTTCTCATCCGGAATATGCAATTGCGAAGAAGCAGATGCGTGCAGGCGGAGGTATTCTTTGTTTTGAATTGAAGGGAGGCATTGAAAGCGGCAGGAAGTTTTTAGACGCATTACAGTTATTGTCTATGACTCCAAATCTTGGCGATACGAGAAGTATAGCTTCACATCCTGCTAGTACTACGCATTCTAAACTATCGGAGTCAGAACGTTTGTCCGTCGGTATTACACCTGGATTAATTCGGATTTCTGCCGGTTTGGAACATGTTCAGGACGTAATTAATGATATAGAACAAGCCCTAACTAGTTGTTAGAGATTAGTGGTTAGTGGTTGGTTTGCCCCGAAATTCGTAAGTAATAATTCGTTATTTAAAATGGACAGGGATCGGTTACTACAGCGGGCAGAGTTGCTGAGGCAACAGCGGCGTTTAAAAGACGCTGAAACAGAGGTAGGCGTTGTGCTGCAATCCGACCCTGAGGATGTGGAGGCTTTAATTATTTTAGGCCATTGTAAGATTGATGGTCGCCAATATGTTGAAGCCATTACTATTTTGAAACAGTGTTTACAATACGAAAGCAATAAGGATTATGTCTTTTACTTGTTGTCATTTGCTAATTATCATAACAATGATAACGTTTCTGCGTTGTCTTATTTAAACGAAGCGATATCTCTTTTCCCATTTAATCCCGGTTATTTTGCCCTCGCAGCACATATACATTTGGAAAACAGAGAACCCAAAAAGGCATTAGAGTTGGCAGATGCTGGACTGATGATTGATGCCGAAAATGTTGCTTGTCTTAATGTTCGTTCTGCCGTATTATTCAAATTGAATAAGAAAGAGGAAGCTTATAATACTATTAATGAGGCTCTTTCTATTGACCCAGAAAACTATTCTACTCATGCAATTTATGGTTGGCATTATTTAGAAAAGGGGAAACATAAGGAAGCCGAACAACATTTCAGAGAGTCACTTAGGCTCAACCCCGAATATGCCTATGCAAAACAAGGATACAAGTCGGCCTTGAAATCGAAGTTTATTTTTTATCGTTGGTTATTGCAGGGCAATATATGGATGGCGAAGCAAGATAAAAGGGTGAGAATGGGATTGATATTTGGGCTGTGGTTATTGGTTTCGGTGTTGGACACTACTTCGGTTTATGCACCTCTTGTGTCAGGAGTAATCGCTATTTATGTTCTACTTGTTATTTTTTCATGGCTAGGGAGTTCTTTGGCGAATCTCTATTTATTGGCAACACCACATGGTAATTATATATTGAGTCATACCGAAAAATGGAGCGCTAGGATGGTTGGAATCTGTTTGTTAATTGCACTCCCGTTGTTTGTCAAGTTTTATTTTTCTGATTCAGATTACCTTTTTATTCCTGCGGTTATTGTAGGATTAGCTATTAGTTTCAACGAGATTGACTTCCCAATATATCCTTTTAAGGTAAAGGGAAGGGAATTGTACAGTCATATTATACTTTCTACAGGTGTACTTAGTTGTATCCTTTCATTCATTAACTATACCTTCTCCTATGGATTTGCCATGACCTTTGCACTGTTATTGGTTGGATATATTTGGACAGGGGCACTCAGGAATAAGCTGTTGTGAGTTATGAGTTTTGAAATATGAGTTTTGAGTCTTCTAGTTATTATAATTAAGTTTGGATTTCCTAACTTATAACTCATATTTCATATTTCATATTTCATAATTAATATCTCATTACTTTCCTTTTATTACTATTTTATAAGTACTTGGGTTAATAGTACTCGTGTTTTTAATTAGAAGAAATGGATTTTTCAAATCTCCGAGTTGACTAGGTTTGATAATTCTACTTTGTCCCGGCTTAATGGTAATGGCAAATGTTGTAGGAGTACCATCAATAGAAGCAGACAAATAAATTTGAATATCAGCATTCGTGCCTGTATTTGTAGCAGTAATCTTAGTATTGTCAGTAAACAATTGGTTTATAATTTCCTTGATTTCTTCTTTTTCAATGGTGCCGACAATCTCAATTGATTTATGTTTTGTAATTCCAAATAATAAGGAAAAGTCAAAGTAGGAACTCCCCTTCTCTTCATCTGTCGGAAATAATTTACTAACAGTACGTATGGTAGTCGTTAAAGCTACTTCAACTACTTTTCTATCAATCTTTGCGTCAACCTTATGCTCACTAACTATTCCTTTCTGTGTTTCCTGCGCTTCTCTGTTTATTTCCCAATCTGTTGCATAACTCTTCAATTTTGATGTTAGTGCTACTCCAAGTTGGGCTGCATTTTCAGTAGCAGCAACACTGACCCTATTGGTAAGAATTGGCATTCTCGTTTTATTAACCAAACTGTATTCTGTGATTTGGTGTGGATATAAATCCAAATATTCAGTGGAGTCCATTCCTAAAATACGAGCTATAAACGGTTCTTCTTCACTCATCGTTTTTTTGAAAGAGTCTAATAATTCATCATTCGATTTTCTTTTCCCAATTCCTGAGATAATACTTGTATCTATTTCTCCTAAGTCCTTTCCAAATTCGATTAATACAGTGGAAAGTAGGTCAATAATATCATCAAATTGATGATTTTTATTATCTGCCTTCAGGCAGCCTAGTACACTTTTTCCAAATGTATAAAGGCGTAAGGGCGTTATATGTGGATCATTGAAAATGTTTCCAAAAAGCATCGTTATATTAGGTATCATTTTGTAATCTTTTAGTAAATCAAGTGAACGATTTTAATAAAATAAACTTATTCAATGTAATGTAGTCATTTATGGATTTGCAATTCTATCATTTTTAATATTTGTTGCATTTTATTTTAGCCTGCACCGTATTTTTTTAAAGATACCACTATTTATGCTAGCGTAAATGGTGTCAAAACTTTTAATGGTGGCATTTACGCTAGCGTAAATGGTGTCAAAACTTTTAATGGTGTCATTTACGTTAGCGTAAATGGTGTCAAAACTTTTAAGGGTAACATTTACGTTTGAGTAAATATAGTTATAACAAAATTGGACGGGATTGACCATTATAGCTATAAATTAAATTCAATTAGTAATTGATTGGAAAGAAAAGGGTGATTGTGGGCAAAGTAAATTTAAAATAGAAAATTGAATAATTACTTTTGCAGTAAATTAAATTATATGGAATTAGAACATGTCGATTTATCTATTGAAAGAAGACAATATTACAGTAAAAAGTGGGCATTGAAAGAATGCCCAGAATGTCATCAACCGATTGAGGAAAAACATTGTCCTGTATATGTAATCGTTGAACATAATAAAGACTTTCAAAGGTTTATGACGAGTCTTTGTGGCGCTCATTTCTGCGATAAATGCCCTGTTGTAGTTTTTGATTGTTTAGAATTAGAAAAAGCAGTGAAAATTTTCATGAAAATGGAAGATGGTCTCAAGTACTCTGTTATGGGGATAGTAGATCTTGCGACAATTCCAAAGGAAAAACGTCATTTGGAAATAGGTACTGAAGAAAATCCTATGCCATTAGTTGAATTTCTTCCTCCATTAGATGTTAAGCCAACTATTTTTACAGCAAAGCCAAGTCAAAATGTACCTTGCCCTTGTGGTAGTGGAAAGAAATATAAAAGATGTTGTGGGAAATAAGGAGAATATGCAAAGTAACTTTTTTAATATGTGTCTTACTAACTTGTTCTCAATTACTGAATCATTTTTTTTAATTAAAATATATTAGATGAAACTAGAAAAGGCAGATTTAAGCTTTCAGAGAAGGCGCTATTTTAGTGATAATTGTTCTTTGTTCCTTTGTCCTGAATGTAGTAAAAACACACAAGAAAAGGAATGCCAAATCATACTTTTTATCAGTGTAAACGATGAAATCGATAATTATATTGTTGACATTAAAGGTGCATATTTTTGTAATGACTGCCCGGTTGTTATATTTGATGTAGAAAAAATTGGTGATGAGATAGAAAAGAGATTCAATGATGTGAATGCGAATATCGACTACCACATTGCGGGTTTTGTTGACATTGACGATATCCCCATAGAGAAAAGGAACAAAGATATTGGTTCAGAAGAAAATCCCGTTCCAATAGTTCGATTCCTTCCGCCATTAAAAAAGCAACAACGAATTTTGAGCAATAAGCCAAGTCAAAATGCACAGTGTCCTTGTGGAAGTGGAAAGAAATATAAAAGGTGTTGTGGAAAATAGTAGAATAGAACTACTAGGAAGTGATCAACTTTTGGGAAGTAGCAGTAAATGAATTATAGAATACACAGACAGTCCGATATAAACAAAGCCAATTATTTTATTTATTATTTGCAGATTAACTTTAAAGTAAGAGATTAAAAATTTTCCCACCACCATATAAGTAGCCATTAACAGAAAAACACCTATTGCATTATAGAATATAAACAATGGAACGTTTTTGTAAATAATATCACTTAAAAAAGTCGTTATTGCCATCCAAAAAGGAATTTGTTGCGGATGAATGATAATAGAAAATATGCCCCTTCGATTCGTATTTATTTGAACAGTTTGTACATCTTTCTTTCTATCTATAATCATCCAAGTACCTAACACACAAAGCAAAAGAAGTGAAAAGACTTCCACCCCTTTAAAAAGTAACTGATGATTAAGAATGCTTTTTATGAATAAAAGGGTAATGATGCTATAAATTGATTCAAATATCACTATCAAGAGGAGGATATAGGACAGGTGTCTGTACTGTTTAGAATGATACAAATTGACTACCATCAGATTAATATTACCTGGAAAAAGATACCCATAAAACCCAATTAAAATTCCTATCCAACTCATTTAGCTGCTTGCTTTTAGTTTGTGTTCTTTTTCAAGTTTCCTCCAGTTTTTAAACTCTTGATAGCTTAAGTAGCTGATTCCCTTACTATTATTATAAATGGCTGCGTCGAACATCATTTTATAATGTTCTGCAATTACCTTTTGCCCTTTAAAAAATGAAAATCCCGGTTGATAGATATGGGCAGGTTCAGCACCTACACCATTTAATTCTAGGATAGAAATATTTTTTCCTTGTTTTAATTCATCAATACTGTTGCAACGCAAATCAAATCTACCAAAATAAAACCCTTCTATTTGAGCACTAATCTTATCAAAAGTATGATTAAGTTGTTCATCAATAATGTGATTATAATCCAAAAACTCCGCCCCTAAAACATGATTACCATAAGGAACAATGACTAGTTCTTCTCCTTTTGATAATACATTAGTTAAGGCTATCGTGTCGCTTTGTTTTAACCGATGATACTGTAAAAATGAACGATTGTTTTTTAAGATTAATTGTTCTATATCGCTTATTCCATCACCAACTATAGTTAATAATTTCTTGAAAGTCACTGAGGTAACGGTGCCTTTATTTGATGACGGATGTCGGTAATAAAAAACACTCAACTCCAATGGAAAATCAATATATTCTTGAATCAAAAAAGGGATATTAGTAGAATTAATATAAAAGCTAAGTTCCTTCCTCGATTTTATTTTGCTTACAAGCCATCCTCTTTCTCCTCTATCTGGTTTGGCAATTATTGGGTAAGTAAGTTTAGCTGTTTCTAAAGCCTTTTGAACTGTATCTATTCCTTCATTCTCTCCAACGTAAATAGTTTTTGGGAAAAAAGAGGGAGGAATTAGTTCAAATATTTTCCATTTGCTCTCAAAAAATGCACCTCCTGTTTCAATACTAGGGTTCGCAGCGGAAAAGAAAAAGAATGACTTTGCCTTAATAGAAAGGTATATATAATAAAAGCTAACAGGAAAATAAACTACCCACATTGGCCAATATTCCCAATTTAATAGCTTAATAGACCATCTTCTTAAGTTATATTTTAATAAAGAAATAGCCATATTTGTTATTCATTTAAAGGATTAGAATTTCTAATTAATGATGTAAATGTGCTTTGTAAATTGAACGTTATGTGGGTATTTTGAAGGTTACTAAAATCAAAATAATTAAAGATTGCATTATCGTTACTTTGAATTTCTAGAAAAGAAAAGCTTAATGTCCTTAATGTTTCTGTGCGGTTCATAATAAAACCATTATGCTTGTCAAGATAAGATTTAAAGAAATTTAATACACTTATTTGAGAAATAACAGGATTCGTAGCAATCCAATGATCAAATAAGTGTCTCCTATTTTCCTTTGCGGTCTGATTGTAGAGAGTTGAAGATGACCAAATGTGTGAAATCGTAGCATCAAGCAGTGCCTTATGTTTGTTTTGACCATCCCAAACCAATTGAAATAAATTATTATCACTCCATACGACTAAAGTAAAGGGTTCAATATCTGTTAAGTCCATCAAATTCCAGTCTATCACAGGCAATTCGGAGCGTAATAATTCCACTACAATTAATCCTCTACTTTTTTTGTATTTGATATTCTTAATATGATTCTCAAAACCACCATTTAAAAGAATGATAACATTATTAAACTCATTGACACCAATCCAAGTTCCACCTGCAAATGCATCTCGAGGAGCCAAAAATTCAATTTTATGAGAAATGTCTTTCCGAGGCTCAATTGCTTTAGGTCTTAAAGGATTTTCATCCCTCAAGGAGGCAAAATACACACTATTATCTTTAGGTATAAATAAAACAGTACACATACGATTAACGTTTTACTTTGGTTGTGTTGCCTTGTACTTGATAGTAGAATATGCCATCCCAAAATCGGGGTTTACAATTTCCATTTTTAACTCTATTAATCCTACTTTAATCAAGGCAAGATGATGAATAGTATGTTCTGTATTGTAAACAACCTCTCTGAAATAAGTGGTAGTAACGATAGTTTCAAACACATTTTCTTGCTTTTCAGTAACCATTAATAACGCCTTGTCAGGTTGTATCAAATCCTTTTCAAGTTGAATAATCGTACTGATTGCAAAAAATCTATCACTCTCTAATGTCAAATTCCTTTTCCTATTGATATAATCAATTTCGCCTGAACTGTATCCATCTATGGCACATTTCAATAATTCAATGATATGTCTTGTATGTGCACCAATGCTAGAATTGGTTAAATGAGCAATGTTGGTATTGTAATGTTCATTACTCAAATGACATAGAAGATTCTTAAGTGATTGTAATTGCTCTGAAAGTTGTTTAAAAATCATAGTAATTTGTTTGAGGTGTTTAATTATTTCTTTGACATTAACTTGTTATACAAATCAATTCCTTGTTTTTTATAAACAATCGTTAGAGTAACACACAATACCAATTCAATGATTGCCAACATAAACAATTGTCCTCCATCCCCTTGAGACTGTATTCCAATTACAGTTAAATGGGATAAAATTGCACCACTCATTAACCCCAAACCTAAGAATGCACCTATGAAGACAGTTACGGGTACCAATAATAAAATCCCTGTTATCAGTTCTATGACTCCTGTTCCAATTCTGCCCCAAGGTTCTACTCCTAACTTTGTAAATAACTCAACAGATTCGGGTTGTGCTGTAAATTTAAAATAGAGCGTTTGTAATAATATAAATGCAGCAGCAACTCTTAAAGCCAGATAAATGATTTGTTTAATATTCATATTTGTTGTTTTTGAATCAATGATTAGATGATTAGAGTCATTAAAATGATTGGATTACCAGAATTTATCTTTTAAATTTTAGCAAACCAATTTATTGTTCGAAAAATTTTTAATGAAATACTATGTTCCAGTTTTTATCTGCGGTAGGTTTAAGGGTTGATTCATCCATATTCCATTTTGTCAGTGTATTATTTACCCATGTATGATAAAAAAGATAGAGTTTACCATTGCTAATTTTAAAGGTTTCTGGGTCAACTTCTACTTTTTCTCCAGATGAACCCATTGCGTAGGCGCACCATCCTCCATATTGTGGTTCGAACTTTTTAGGAGTTTTTAAAAACAGTTCTTTGTTAGCGGCACTTGAAAAATAATAGTTAATCCCCTCTACTGTAGCAATAAACTGCTTATCACCTTTTGTTGCTTT
>CANCKV010000084.1 GCA_947378615.1 Chitinophagaceae bacterium
GTTTGGTTAATTGCTGACTCTAAACATTCATGTAAATATTTAGCACCATTATATAAAGGAATACAAATAGTAACCATGTTATTAAAGTTTATTAATTAAGGGTGAAGAGAAAATTTTATTAAATATTAATTCCGAGATTATCGTTGAAATAATTCAAGTAATATAATAATTGATTATTTTTTTAGTAAATGATATCAAATAATGAAAATACATTTTGTCATAAAAACGCTTCCTCGTTATCGCAAATGTAGGGTTAATCTAATTTAATTTTGAACAAAGTGCAATATCAAATAAAAAATAGACAGATGAGAATGTGAGGTTTAACCGCCAATTAGAATATCTCTAGCTTTCGCACTTTTAGTCGAAGGTAATTTCGCATCATTTAATATTATTATTAGACTTATAAATTGAAAATAATCTACCACTCGTGAGGACACAAGCGGCAGCGACGGAATAATTTTAACGTGAGGTAGGTTGGAAAGATGACTGAAAAAATCAGGTTTCATAAGTCAATAATTAGAAAAGAGGCTGCACCTAAAACGAGCAACCTCTTTGTTATTTCTTCACAAACTCATATTTCATAGTTCATAACTCATACTTTTTGCCTCTTTCCCTCACTAAATAATCGAAAAACTAATAACTGCACTTGAAGGACTTCGATTACCGTTTGCAATTTGATAATAGCACCGCACATACATAGTTTTTTCCTCTTCGGCTGCAGTGAAAACAAAATGATGTTGATGACCACCTATCACATTACTGTTTGCAAATGGAATTTCAGATTCTTTAATTTCTGGCAATCCCAAATAAGTTTCATAATAAATAAAGTTATTTTCTGGTGCAGACTTGCTATTAGGAGTGGCCGTATTTGCAAATTGAATATTTGCCCATAAATGCCCGATTGTATCAAAAGTCAATCCCGGGGCAATTTCAGATACCACAGCATTACCTCTTACCTTTTTTTCATGAATCAAGAAAGCAGCCTTGTCCTCTGCGGTTAAAATAGATTCATTAATAGCTCCAAAAACAGCATCAATATCCGCATAAATTAAAACAATCAAATCATTTTCCAACTGAATGACTACATGTGTACGTAAATCAATATTCTCGAATTTCAGCCAATTAGTTCCCCATTGCCCAAAATGGTCAGTTATAGAATCAAGAATCGCAGCGTGCGATTAAAATAGCAATTGATTAGCGGCAAGTAATATAAATGCCACTAGAAGAATGAAGTGTGCATTATTCGCTTCATCTGTTGTTAATTTTTCAGGCTTTTTGTCTGACATAATTTTATTTTTTATTGTAAAAAAAATTTAAATAGTTTTAAAACTTATTATTTCGTTCAAATCCAAACTACATTCTACGTTTTTCAAAATAAGAACTTTCCATTCTTAATTTATCTCTTTATAAACGTAATTAGTTGTATTCTATTTTAATATAGAAATGTTTCTTTCTAATATAGCAATGGTTCATTCTAATATTGAAATAGTGAATTCCAATATTGAAATATCCTAAAAGTAATTACAATTATAACAAAGCTATATTGGAATGTAACATTCCAATTTATAATCAATCATTCGTAATTGCTTTTATTCTAAAACTAATTAGGAATACAGCATTTCAATATTGAAATATAGTATTCCTATATAGGAATGACTAAGAACTATATAGAAAAATGATGGGAAATAGAGAGTTAACCGTCTTTTTGCAACTGTGTAATCAAAACAGAAGTTTGATAGCTACTGTTTCGGGTTGCTGTGGTGAGTAAAAAAGTTGCAAATAATTTTTTCATATCGCTTTTTGTTTGGCTTGATTCTTATTTTGTTTCTAAAAGAAATTAAAGGTGTCGGCAATAGTTCACGCTACCAAAAGAAATGTGCATTTATTCAATAATACTTTTGTTTTGGAGAGACAATTAGTCACAAATTGAAGAATTGATGACACAATAAAAATATTCAGGAAAATAAAAGGGATGATTTGTCAATGTCGTTAAGTTAAGAAACAGCTGTCAGGTTTAGGCAGTAATTAGAGGCTCTCAAGTTTTTTGAGATGACATTCTAGTTGACATCGAAAATTAGCAGGACTTTCACACTGAAGTTTTTTGAAATGACATTAAATAATCTCCGAAAATCAGGGTGATTGTCAAGCTGAGGCAGTAATTAGAGTTTCTCAAGTTTTTTGAAATGACATTGCAGTTGGTTACGAATATCAGCAAGACTGTCACACTGATTTTATCGAAGTGCAAGCAACCATAAACATTCAACCCGACTTCTAGAGCCTCAGTCTGACAGGTTAATTATCGATGAGTCCATTATAATTTAAAAAGATGTCATTAGCAGCTTGTCGAAACCGGGATAATTCAAGGTTCATTTCCTCTTTGCACGCCTTCGACAGGCTCAGTCTGACACCCTTATTTTCGATTAGTACGCTTAACTTAATGACATTGGATGATTTGTTGAAAAAAAGTTTTTGTATGTTATAAATTTAAAAAAACAATGATTCGGAAAATCAAAAAAACTTCAAACTATTGAGTTCCTTTCGATAAAGCAAAGAGGGATGACTTATAAAAAGTATATACAAGTTCAAGGTCGTTACTAATAGTGGATTATCTAGTAAAATTTATTCCAAGGGACTTGACAAATAGAATTGCAAGAATTGTGATTTGTTTGATTTTGGTGATTAATAGGATTGGGGGTATGAGGATTTATTGCTAAGAAAGGGTAGTTGAACTGTGATTCATTTGTTTATTATAATTGGTGAAAAAAGATTAATACTTGATTTTTAAATAATTTTAATTCATATAATCAATTCACTTTACATTTGTCAAAATGATGCTTTATTCAATGACAAATAATCCTAATCGTTTCAAGTTACTCTGATACTACTATTTTAAAACGTTTGATTTTATTAATAACGCATTCTCAATATTAAGTATTACTAAAAATAAATGTTATCAGTATAATTCGACCTTATGAAAAAGCATCTATCCCTTTACATATTAGTTTTTATTACTAATCAAATATTTGCTCAGGACACATTGAATGAGAAGGTTTCTAATAAATTGCAAGAAGTAATCGTATCTTATCAAGCAGATAAACTAACTCCAATAAGTTTTCAGAATATTAGTGCAAAAGAAATAAAAGCAAAATCTGTTGGGCAAGAACCATCCTTTTTACTTTCGCAAACTCCTTCTATTACAAACTATTCAGATGCAGGAAGTTCACAGGGATATTCGTATTACAGATTAAGAGGAATTGACCAAACGAGGATTAATACTACACTTGATGGTGCGCCGATGAATGAACCAGAAGACCAAGGTGCTTATTTTTCAAACTACCCTGACATTTTAAATTCAGTTAACAAAATACAAATCCAGAGGGGAGTTAGTACATCTAAAAATGGTGTTGCAAGCTACGCTGGAAGTATTGAATTGTTTTCTCCAAACCTATACGATTCTTCTAATACTACTTTGGGTATCGGCTACGGTTCGTTTAACAGTTTTAGAGCGTTTGGAGAATATAACAGTGGTATTAAGAATCATAAAGCACTTTACATGAGAGCATCAAAAGTTTATTCTGATGGATATAAGTATCATTCTTCCAATAATTCTGCCTCATTTTTCTTAAGTAGTGGCTTGTTTTACGATAATTCTACATGGAAACTCAATATTCTAGCTGGTCATCAGCAAAACGAATTAGCTTGGCTAGGAGTTTCAGATTCGCTGATTTTAATTGATAGAAAAACAAATGCCAATAAAAATGAAAGGGACAATTTTACCCAATGCTTTGTCCAAATTCAAAATATTTATAGGAAAAGATTATTTTCTACTATCCAATCAAGTATTTACTATACATATTTAAAGGGCAATTATGATTTCAATTTGAATGGCTTTTTAGGGTTACCTACAACAAGTGAACTTTATAATTATGCTTTTCAATCTAATTTAATCGGCTTTTTTTGCAACTATACTGTTTCAAAAAAACAATTTAATTGGACAACTGGGATTCAAGGGAATATTTATAATCGACAACATACAGGAAGTGATAACATGATTGGGCAACTTTATAAAAATACTGGGTATAAACATGAATTGAGCGTTTTTACAAAAGGAGAATATACACTTGACATTGCCACTTTTTTTGCTGACGTACAATATCGTTACTCAACTTTTGATTACAAAGGGAGTGTTGCCTTTGATAAATTACAATGGACTTTTATTAATCCAAAAGTAGGTATAAGTGTATCGCTTAATTCAAACTCAACATTTTATTATAGTATAGGTAAAACAGGAAGAGAACCGACTAGAAATGATATGTTTGGTGGCAATGATGATTTATTAGTAGATAACCTAGGCAATCCAATCTTGTCAGTCAAAACCGCAGAATATGTACTTAATCACGAGTTGGGATTTAGATTTCAATCAAATAAAGTGAATTTTAGTTCTAACTTATATTATATGAGTTTTAGAAATGAAATAGTACTTAACGGCAAATTTGGACCAAATGGATTAGTCCTAACTAATAATGTTGATAAGAGTTTCAGAACTGGGATTGAATTAAATGCAACCTACAGAATAAACAGAAAATTTGAACTTATCAATAATTCCTCCTTTAATTACAGTCGAATAGAAGAACAAAAAGAAACTTTTACTCCCATTCTTACACCACGAATTATTGTAAATCAAGAAGTAGTTTATCATAATAAGGGATTTTCGGTTACTTCTCATTTTAAATATCAAGGCAAATCCTACATTGATTTTTCAAATACTTCAACGGTTAATAGTTATTTAGTTGTTGATGGCAAGGTGGGATACGAAATGAAACGATATGAATTAAGTCTATTTGTAAATAACATTACCAATACAAAATATTTTAACAATGGGTACATTGATACAGATGGAAGCAAAAAGTATTTTGTTCAAGCCCCGACAAATCTTTATTTTTCTGTAAAATACCACTTTTGATACACTTATTTGAAATAACAAATATCGCATTTGAGATACTTGGCTATCCGATAAGCTATGTAGAACTTATTGGAACATTATTCGGTTTGGTATCTGTTTATTTTGCGTCGAGGGCAAATATTCTTACTTGGGGAACGGGAATTGTGAATGAAGTATTTCTTTTCATTTTATTTTTCCAAGTACAACTTTATGCAGATATGTTTTTGCAGATTTACTACTTGGTGGTCACTATTTATGGTTGGTATCGGTGGTACAGTCCTGCAATGGAAAACAATATTTCAAAGACTAAAATGCAGGGTAAAATCATCATTATTGTAGCCATTATAATTGGGACATTAATTTCAGGATTTCTATTTACCAATATTGATACATACTTGCCTACGTACTTTAAAATACAAGCAGCCTATCCTTATACAGATTCATTTGTGATGATTTTGAGCATTATTGCAACAATTCTACTTGCTAAAAAAAAGATTGAAAATTGGTATCTATGGATAATTGTAGATTTGGTCTGTGTAGTTTTATATTTAAAGAAAGGCGTATTCTTTCTTTCATTAGAGTATGTTATCTTCTTAGGCTTAGCAGTTTATGGATTATTTCATTGGAGAAAAAAACTTGGTAATGGTTAAGGCATTTGTATTTGGAAAGTTTTTGCCCTTTCATAAGGGACATGAAGCTATGATTGATTTTGCTCTAGGTAAGTGCGATTTTCTAACTGTTTTGATTTGCAGTAGCGACAAGGAAATTATTACAGGAATCAATAGAAAGAAATGGATTGAGGAGACATTTCTAAGAAATACTAGAATAGATGTTAAAGTTTTCAATTATTTTGAACATGAAATGCCAAATACTTCTGAAAGTTCTGAAGAAGTTTCTAAAATTTGGGCAAAGAGTTTTAAACAACAATTTCCTGATTATAGCCTATTAATAACTTCAGAAAAATATGGTGATTATGTAGCGGAATTTATGGGAATAAAACATATTTTGTTTGATATACAAAGAAACAGATATCCAATTTCAGCAACACAAGTCCGTAATAACTTATTTTTAAATTGGCAATATTTACCGAATAGTGTAAAAGTTGATTATGCAAAAAAAGTAGTCATATTAGGAACCGAATCAACAGGCAAAACAGTTTTATCAAATCAAATATCAGCATACTTTAAATGTAGCCTTGTGTCAGAAGCAGGAAGAGAAATTATATCGAATTCAAATTCATTTAGCTATAGTGATTTAGTTCTAGTTGCCATTGAACATTCAAAACAAATTCAGAATGCTATATTTGGTGATAGTCCACTCATTATTATTGATACTGATATTCACATAACAAAATCTTATTCAAAATTTATTTTTCAAAGAGAACTTGAAGTCAGTTATGAAATAACTAGTTCTAATCAGGCTAATTTGTATTTATATCTCAATAATGATGTTGAATACGTTCAGGATGGGACAAGATTAAGCAAAGAGAATAGGGATTTATTAGATAGAAGTCACCGAAATATTTTAGAGGAATATCAAATTAAGTATGTTGAAATAAAGGGCAATTGGGAACAACGATTTGATAAAGCTATAGAAGAGATTAAAAGACTACTATCACTTTAGTAGACGACTCTCCCGCTAGTGCAAAAGTGATTTAACTAGTAAGTTATTTTACTGAAATAAGGTTCTCGCTTATATCCTCAACTAGCAAAGGAAGAATTTAGATTGTAATATACACTTCGAAAATTGGGGTACTAACTTCTCAATAAATCAAGGGTTTTTATATTGGATTTCCTTAAAACTTGAAAAACGACAATTAATTGCATCATGCAATTCATATTTAAATGGTATAATTGCTAAATAAGCAGAGGAAGAATAGCAAATGAAGGGACATAAAGTGGGGATACAAAGTATGTTTCCTAAAATTGAGACTTAATTAATTTAACGGATGGCGAATTTTGATGAATATATAAAGCAGGGTGAACCTAACAAAGCAGAAAAAGCAAGAGTCTGGAAAACGGCTATTGGTTTGCAGCAAGTGGATGGACTAAAGCCATCCGATTATCTACTTGCAACAGCCAAACATAACATTGAAGGGGACATTACAATTGAAGAAGTAAAACAAAGGATTGATAACTATTATGTAGCACACCCATTAAAAAAAGATGAAAACCGAACCGAAGAAGCCGACAAAGTATCGGCACGTATAGCAGAAATATTGGGAGAACAAGCATTTACTTTTTCACCTGTAGAATACCTAACCATTCATCGTAGATTGTTCGAGGATATATACGAGAACGCAGGGAAAATACGTACCTATAACATTACTAAGCAAGAATGGGTATTAAATGGCGAAACGATTTTATACGCTAGTGCCAAGGGTTTGAACGCAACACTTGAATACGATTTTGAGCAGGAAAAGAAGTTTAGCTGTAAAGGATTAAGCAAACAGGAAACTATAGAACACTTAGCACAATTTATTTCGTATCTATGGCAAATACATGTTTTTGAAGAAGGTAACACAAGAACTACGGCAATATTTTTAATTAAATACTTACGCACATTCGGATTTGAAGTAAACAACGAATTGTTTGAGCAACATTCCTGGTATTTCCGTAACGCATTGGTAAGAGCACACTATAGGAATCATACAAAGAATATTGATACAAACAATGAATACCTATTACGGTTTTTCGGTAATCTATTGCTTGGAGAAACCAATCTGTTAATAAACAGAGAAATGAACATTGACTATACTCACCGTGTAAACGTAGATAATGACCCTGTAAAATTGGGTGATGACCTTGTAAATGACCTAGTAAAAAGAAATATCTTGGCCTATTTAAAACAAAATCCTAAGGCTAACTATAATGAACTAGCAGAAAAAACAGGCTATTCTGTTTCAAAAATAAAAAGACATATTCAGGAACTTAAAAAACTAGGAGTGATAGAACGCATAGGGAGTGATAAAACAGGAAAGTGGAAAGTAAAAAATTGAAATCCCGTACCGGACTTACTTTATTTTATTTTGTGGTTGCTACAAATATGTCGTACCCACGGTACTTACTGCGCTTTTTTGTAATGGCTGCTATAAATATGTCATCCCTACGGGATTTATCGAAGTAGAAGATGTTAGTACAGAAAATCCAAAGTAAAGGGAATAGAAATAAAAATAAACTTAACCGATAAACAACTTGATTTAAGTAAAAACGTACTGTCAATTATCATCTTTACTATTAATTATGAAAATGAACAGTGCGTTTTTACTATTTACTCAATATTTAGAAGTAATAGAATCCTAACAAAGCTGATGGGAATACTCCTAAAATAATGATTATAGCGGCTAATATGATTAAACCGAGCTTGAAGCTTGGGGTAATTGTTGTATTTGTTGCTGCAATGCCTTCCTTGAAATACATGGCTTGGATTACCTTGAAGTAATAATAAACACTCACTGCGGCAAAAAGTACGGCGATGATGACGAGACTTATCGGACCGCCTGACTTGATAGCGGAAGCTAACATATAATACTTGGCAAAGAATCCTGCAGTTAACGGAATACCTGATAATGAAAGAAAGAATACTGTATTAGTGGCTGCCAAAACAGGCTGTGTCTTTGAGAGTCCATTATAACCATCTAATGAGAAGTCTTCCATTTTTGTTAGGATGGAGAAGATTCCGATGGTAGCAAAACTATAGGCTGCCGTATATAAAAGGATACCATCCTTAGTGAAATCGTTGGAACTATACAAGGCAAATAACATGAAACCTGCCTGTGCGATACTACTATATGCTAACATACGTTTGACACTTTGTTGGAATACGGCAGTGATGTTACCTATCAATAAGGTGGCAACGATGATAACAAATAGAATCAATGTCCAAGCTGGCCCTGGCCCGAAATCTGCTGACTTAGCGGCAAATAATTTGATGAAGGCAAAGAAACCTGCTGCCTTTACTATTGTTGCCATGAATGAGGTGAATACACTTGGTGAACCATCATATACATCGGGTGCCCAAAAATGGAATGGTGCTGCGGATACCTTGAAACACATAGAGATGAACAACAATACCAATCCTACAGGGGCAAGGATACCTGCACTTGAGAAACCTGTTACTGCTGACTTGATGGTAGTTGATTGTAAACCGAAACTTCCTGTTGCTCCATAAATCAATGTGATACCCATTAATAAGATACCCGTAGAGAAGGAACCCATCAAGAAATATTTCAAGGAAGCCTCGTTACTCTTTAGATTTTTCTTGTCGGAACCTGTAAGGATATATAAGGGGATTGACATGATTTCGATGCCCAAGAAGAACATCAATAACCCATTAAATGAAGTTAGGATAGTGACGCCACAAAGCACGAAGAATATCAAGGCAAAGTATTCGGCCACCTCTGTTCCTACCCTTTCTATATCGCTACCGCTTAGGATGAAATAAACGAGGGTGGATACGATGATGATGGTATTGAAGAACAATCCCGTTCTATCGAAAGACAATAAGTCCTTAGTATCGATGTTGATGGTAAAAATACCATAGAACTGAAGGAGATTGCCCACCAATAAAACGAGTAAGGCGGCGATTGCCACATTCTTGATGGCAGACTTTGGTAATAAGATGCCACTAAACATCAT